>JAUYJB010000163.1 GCA_030688605.1 Hyphomicrobiales bacterium | reverse complement strand
CGAGCGCGCCCGCCGGCGCTTGGCCTGCTGCTCGTCCAACGGGGGAGGAAAGCTGTCCATTACCGCGCATTCTCACAGCGCCGCAGCCGGAGCAAGACCCAAGACCTGCTCGGCCAGCAGCAACGCGAACACCATGAATAGATATAGGATCGAATAGCCGAAAAGCCGACGTGCGGCGGAAATCATTTCGGTTTTTTCCGTCAGCCGGAAGATGCGCCAAGCGAGGTGGAGGAACACCACTCCCATCGCGGCCATGACGAGCACATAGAGCGGACCGGCAAACCCGAGCAGCCATGGCAAAATGGCGGTCGGCGTCAGCAGCAGCGAATAGATCAGGATCTGCCGGCGCGTCTCCGCAGCCCCCGCGACCACCGGCAGCATCGGCACGCCGGCGCGCGCATAGTCGTCCGAGCGGAACAGCGCCAGCGCCCAGAAATGCGGCGGCGTCCACAGAAAGATGATCAGGAACAGGATCACCGGCTCCAGCGCGATGCCGCCGGTCGCCGCCGTCCATCCAACCACCGGCGGAAGCGCGCCCGCAGCTCCGCCGATGACGATGTTCTGCGCCGTCAGGCGCTTCAGCCACATGGTGTAGACGACGACGGAGAAGAAAATCGTGAAGGCGAGAAGACCGGCCGCCAGCCAGCCGACGAGGATGCCGAGAACCAGCACGGAACCGGATGCCAGAGTGAGACCGAAGGTGCGCGCCTCCCCCGCCGAGACCCGCCCCTGGGGCACCGGGCGGCGCGCTGTGCGCGTCATCACCGCGTCGATGTCGGCGTCGTACCACATGTTCAGCGCCGCGGCGGCGCCAGCCCCGACGGCGATGCATATAAGCGCGGTGAAGGCCAGCACCGGATGCATGGCCCCCGGCGCCACCACCAGGCCGACCAGGGCGGTGAACACCGACAGCGACATGACCCGCGGCTTCATCAGCTCGACATAGTCGCCGACGCTGCCGCCGCCGATCGCCGCGGCGTGGCGTTGCTTGCTGGTCTCGGCGCTCGTATGCGACATGCGCAATGCCTTGCTTAGCGGCCCCGGGGCTCTGCCTACCTTATGCGCGGCAGGGTCTCGTACTGGTGGAACGGCGGCGGCGAGGGCAAGGTCCATTCGAGGGTCGTCGCGCCGGTGCCCCACGGATTGGCTTCCGCCTTTCGCTTCTGGGCGAAGGCAACAATGACCCCGATCACGAACGCGACCGTGCCAGCCGCCGACAGGTAGGAGCCGAGCGAGGAGACGAAGTTCCAGCCGGCGAAGGCGTCCGGATAGTCGACATAGCGGCGCGGCATGCCGGCAAGCCCGAGAAAATGCTGCGGGAAGAACAACAGATTGACGCCGATGAAAGTCAGCCAGAAATGGGTACGGGCGAGTACTTGGTTGTACAGATAGCCGGTTATTTTCGGGAACCAGTAATACCAGGCCGCGAAGATGCCGAAGGTGGCGCCGAGCGACATGGTGTAGTGGAAATGCGCGACCACGTAATAGGTGTCGTGCAGCGAGCGGTCGATGCTGGCATTGGCGAGCACGACGCCGGTGAGGCCGCCGATCGTGAACAGAAAGATGAAGCCGATCGCCCACAGCATCGGCACGCGGAATTCGATCGAGCCGCCCCACATCGTCGCGATCCAGGAGAATATCTTGATGCCGGTCGGCACCGCGATGATCATGGTCGCGGCGGTGAAATAGGCCTGCGTGTCGACATTCATGCCGACCGTATACATGTGGTGCGCCCAGACGACGAAGCCGATCGCGCCGATCGCCACCATCGCATAGGCCATTCCGAGATAGCCGAAGATCGGCCTCTTGGAGAAGGTCGACACGATGTGGCTGATGATGCCGAAGGCCGGAAGGATGAGGATATAGACCTCGGGATGGCCGAAGAACCAGAACAGGTGCTGGAACAGCAGCGGGTCGCCGCCTCCCTCGGGGCTGAAAAAGGTGGTGCCGAAATTGCGGTCGGTCAAGAGCATGGTGATGGCGCCCGCGAGCACCGGCAGCGCCAGGAGCAGCAGGAATGTCGTCACCAGGATCGACCAGACGAACAGGGGCATCTTGTGCAAGGTCATGCCCGGCGCGCGCATATTGAAAATCGTGGTGATGAAGTTGATGGCGCCGAGGATCGACGACGCGCCGGCAAGGTGCAGCGCCAGGATCGCGAAGTCCATTGCCGGCCCCGGCTGTCCGGTTGTCGATAGCGGCGCATAGACGGTCCAGCCCCCGCCGACGCCCATGGCGTTCGGCGGGCCCTCGACGAACATGGAAATGACGAGCAGGCTGATCGCCGGCGGCAGCAGCCAGAAAGAGATGTTGTTCATGCGCGGAAAGGCCATGTCCGGCGCGCCGATCATCAACGGCACCATCCAGTTGCCAAAGCCGCCGATCAGCGCCGGCATGATCATGAAGAACACCATGATCAGCCCGTGCGCGGTCACGAACACATTGAACGTATGCGGATTGGCGAAGATCTGCATGCCGGGTTCCTGCAGCTCCAGCCGCATGCCGATCGACAACACGCCGCCGATCAGTCCGGCGCAGATCGCAAGGACAAGGTACATCGTGCCGATGTCCTTGTGGTTGGTCGAGTAGGCGTAGCGGCGCCACCCGGTCGGGTGATCGTGAGCGCCGCGGGCCGCGGTATGTGTCGCCATCGTCATAGTTTTTGATTTCCGCTCCGTCTTGCCTATGGGCCGGGCGCATCGCTTACCGATGCACCGCGGCCGTTCATTTGCCGGCCGAACCGTTCAATGCCGCCGTCCAGTCGTCCGCCCTTGCCGGCATGTCCGTCTTCGAAGCGAACATCCTGTTCGCCTCGCCGATGCCTGCCATCTGCGCCGTCTTGACCCAGGCGTCAAACTCGTCCTCGCCGACAGCCCGCACCGTGATCGGCATGAAGGCGTGGCCCGTGCCGCAAAGCTCGGAGCACTGGCCATGATAGAGCCCCGCGCGCTCGACCTTGAACCAGGTCTCGTTGAGCCTTCCCGGCACCGCGTCGATCTTGACGCCGAAGGCCGGGATCGCCCAGGAATGAATGACGCCCTGCGGATCGGCGGTGACGATCAGCCGCACGACCTTGCCGACCGGGACCACGACCTCGGCATCGACGGTCAACAGGCGCGGCTGGCCCGGCTGCAGGTCCTGGTCGGGGACCATGTAGGAATCGAAACTGAAGTCGCCATTGTCCGGATATTCGTAAGTCCAGTACCACTGCACGCCGATCGCCTTGATGGTCAGCTCGGGGTCCTCGATCTTGTACAGGTAGTCCTGCTGGAAATAGAGCAGGCGGAAGGAGGGAATGGCGATGACCACAAGGATCAGGATCGGGAGCACGGTCCAAGCCACTTCGAGAACCGTGTTATGGCTCGTCTTTGACGGCGTCGGGTTGGCGCTCTTGCGGAAGCGGACCATGCAGACGAGCAGGAGCCCCAGCACGAAGGCCATGATCACCGTGATGATCGGCAATAGCAGGCCGTCGTGGAACCACGTAATCTCGTGCATGACCGGCGTCGCCGCATCCTGAAAACCGAGCTGCCAATCGACCGGCGCGCCGGACTGTGCGCGAACCGATGCCGCGGCAACCGCCATGCCGGCCGCGAACGCGGCGGCTCGGCCGGCCAAGCGCTTGAATATCGTCATCGTGCTCATTATCTGGTTCGTCGTCCTGCTTCCCACCGCGCGCTCCGGCGCAAGATCGGATGACCCGCTTTATCAGCCCCTCTGGGGCGCGGCGCGCAAATTGCCATCCGTCGATTGAGCAAGGAAAGGCTTTCCACGCCAACGCAGCAAATCGGCACCCAAGCCGCGCGGCCAGCGAAAAATTGGCCAGATTTCCGCTGCCGTCAATGAATGATTGCTGGAGCTTATTCCCATTCCTGCTGTCCTTGTCGGCCCGCGGCGGCAAAGGCACAATTTGCAGGGGCCGAAATTGGAATGCGTCTAATCACAATCCCACCGGCCCCGCAAGACCACAGGGAACGGTACCGCCTTCTGCGGCGATTTTACACACTCGACCGCTGCCAGGCGCCCCGAATGACGGCGCCAGGAGGCGGGCCGGCTCGCACAGCGCCAACTTGACATTGCGGGCGCGTCTGTTACCAGCCTAGAGCGGTGGCGGGGTCATCATTTTGCCCGGTTTCATGGGCTACGCCACATTCCGGGGTGACGGTGCGGCCGGCAGAAGAGACGCGAGACCCTTGGCAAGACCCGACGGTTGGAGGAATTCGATGGCGCGCTTGGCGGCGGCGTTGGCGATCGCTGCGGCGGCGCAGATTGCCGGCGCTCCCATGGCGGTGGCGGAAGGCAAGATCAAGGCGACCTTCGACGACTGGAACCTGGTCTGCGACACGCCGCCCGGCGCCCGGGCCGAGCAATGCGCCATGGTGCAGAGCGTCGTCGCCGAGGACCAGCAGAATGTCGGCCTGACGGTCATCGTGCTGAAGACCGCCGACGGCCAGAAACGCATCATCCGCGTGCTGGCGCCGCTTGGCGTGCTGCTGCCTTCCGGTCTTGGGCTGAAGATTGACGATGTCGATGTCGGCCGCGCCGGCTTCGTGCGCTGCCTTGCCAATGGTTGCATCGCCGAGGTCATCATGCAGGACGATTTGATCGCCAAGCTCAGGGCTGGTACCACCGCCACCTTCATCGTGTTCAAAACGCCCGAGCAGGGCGTCGGCATTCCGGTAACGCTGAAGGGCTTCTCCGGCGGTTTCGAGCAGCTTCGCTGACAAGGCCATGGGCGACAGGGCGCAGCCGCAGTTCGATCTTCTGGGCGCTAACGCGGTCGACCGCGGGCGTGCCCAGGCGGTGCTCGCCGAGGCGGTCGACGGCGGCGACGACGGCGAATTGTTCCTGGAATTGCGCAAAAGCGAAGGGCTCGTCTTCGACAATGGCCGGCTCAAATCGGCAAGCTACGGCACGGCCCAGGGCTTCGGCCTCAGGGTCGTTGCCGGCGAGGCGGTCGGCTACGCGCACGCCTCCGAGATTTCTGAAAGCGCGCTGCGCCGCGCGGCCGCGGCCGCCAGCGCCGTCAAGCGCCACCATGCCGGTGTCGTCGCTGCGGCGCCGGCGCGAAGCAACCAGAAGCTGTATACCGATGTCTCGCCGCTCGATGCGCCGGATTTCGCCGCCAAGACGGCGCTCTTGGCCGAGATCGACGCCTATGCCCGGGCCAGGGACGAACGCGTGCGCCAAGTCAGCGTCTCGCTCACCGGCGAATTTCAGTCGGTGGAGATTCTGCGCGCCGACGGGGCGAGCTACCGCGACCAGCGCCCGCTTGTGCGCCTCAACGTCGCCATCGTCGCCGAGAAGAACGGCCGCCAGGAAAGCGGCACTTCCGGCGGCGGCGGGCGCCTTTCCTTCAAGGCGCTGATCGATCCCGCGTCCTGGCGCCATCACGTCGACGAGGCGCTGCGTCAGGCCCTGGTCAATCTTGAATCGGTGCCGGCGCCGGCCGGCGAAATGGACGTGGTGCTGGCCTCCGGCTGGGCCGGGATCATCCTGCACGAGGCGGTCGGTCACGGCCTTGAAGGCGACTTCAACCGCAAGAAGACTTCCGCCTTCTCCGGCCTGTTGGGCGAGCGGGTGGCGGCTGCCGGCGTTTCGGTCGTCGACGACGGCAGTATCGCCGATAGGCGCGGCTCGCTGTCGATCGACGATGAAGGCACGCCGACCGGAACCACCGTGCTGATCGAGGACGGCATTTTGGTCGGCTATATGCAGGATCGCCAGAACGCCCGGCTGATGGGCATGACGGCAACCGGCAACGGCAGGCGCCAGTCCTATGCCCATGTGCCGATGCCGCGCATGACCAACACCTATATGCGCGCCGGCGACAAGGACCCGGAAGAGATCATCGCCTCGGTCAAGAACGGCATCCACGCGGTCAATTTCGGCGGCGGCCAGGTCGACATCGTCTCGGGAAAGTTCGTCTTTTCCTGCACCGAAGCCTACAAGATCGAAAACGGCAGGCTCGGGCCGCCGCTCAAGGGCGCGACCCTCATCGGCAATGGCCCCGACGCGCTCACCCGGGTCGCGATGGTCGGCAACGACATGAAGCTCGACCCCGGCGTCGGCACCTGCGGAAAGGCCGGCCAGGGGGTCCCGGTCGGCGTCGGCCAGCCGACCGTGCGCATCGACCGGCTGACGGTGGGCGGAACGGGTTAGAGCGGTTCCTGGCCATAGGAAGCTCGCGTGGCGGGGCAGACAAGCGGAAACCTTCTGACCGACGCGCTGGTGCTACTGGCCGCGGCCGTGATCGCGGTGCCGCTGTTCAAGCGCCTCGGCCTCGGGGTCATCCTCGGCTATCTGGCCGCCGGCATCGCGCTCGGGCCGTGGGGCATCGGCCTGTTCGCCGCGCCGGATGAGGTCCTGCGCATCGCCGAGCTCGGCGTCGTCCTGCTTTTGTTCATCATCGGCCTGGAGCTGAACCCTGCGCTGCTGTGGACCATGCGTCGCGATGTCTTCGGGCTCGGTTCGGCCCAGGTCCTCCTGTGCGGCGGCATTCTCTATGCGGCCGCGCTGGGGGCCGGGCTGTCGTGGCGCCCGGCGCTTATCGCGGGCTTCGCGCTGGCTCTCTCCTCCACCGCCTTCGGGCTCCAGCTCCTGCAGGAGCGTGGCCAGCTCAAGAGCCCTTACGGCCAAAAGGCCCTGGCGGTGCTGCTGTTGCAGGATCTGAGCATCGTGCCGCTGCTGGCGCTGGTGCCGCTCATCGCGCCGTTCAGGGAGACCGCCGACGCCGGCGCCCTGGGCCTCAGGGCGGCGACCATCGTCGGCGCCGTCGTCGCCGTCATCCTCGCCGGCCGGTTTCTTCTCAATCCGCTGTTCGGCCTGCTCGCCAAGGCGGACGCGCGCGAGATCATGGTCGCGGCGGCCCTTCTCGTCGTCTTCGGCGCCGCCTTCCTCATGCACGAGGCCGGCCTGTCGATGGCGCTCGGCGCGTTCCTTGCCGGCGTCATGCTCGCCGAATCCTCGTTCCGGCATCAGCTCGAAGCCGACATCGAGCCGTTCCGCGTTCTGCTGCTCGGTCTGTTCTTCATCGGCGTCGGCATGTCGATCGACCTTGGGCTGATCGCCGGCGCCTGGCCCTATGTCCTGGTCGGGGTCGTTGTCGTTCTGGCCTCGAAGGGGGTGTTCATCTGGGCGCTGGCGCGGCTGTTCGACTGTTCCAACGCCAACGCCCTGCGCGTCGCGGTGACTATCCCGCAAGGCGGCGAGTTCGGCTTCGTGCTGTTCACCGCCGCGGTCACCGCCGGGATCATGTCGGTCGGGGAGGCCAACCTTCTCGCCGCCATTGTCATCCTCACCATGGCGGCAACGCCGCTGTTGGGCGCCGTTTTCGAGCGCACCGCCGCCATGCTCGCGGCGAGCGGCGTGCCGGCCGACGTGGTGGAGACGTTCAGCGAGGCCAAGCCGGTCGTCATCGTGCTGGGCTTCGGTCGCTTCGGCC
Source organism: Hyphomicrobiales bacterium (assembly GCA_030688605.1). NCBI lineage: Bacteria > Pseudomonadati > Pseudomonadota > Alphaproteobacteria > Hyphomicrobiales > Hyphomicrobiales bacterium. Next base: position 46,947 of record JAUYJB010000163.1, on the reverse strand, counting down.
AGGTCGTCGGCCAGATGCTGATGGCCGAGGGCCTCGGCATCGTCGCCATCGACCGCGACCCGAATCGCATCGCAGTCGCACGCCGGTTCGGCTACACGGTTCACTACGGCGATGCCACGCGCGTCGACGTGCTGCGCGCTGCCGGCGCCGGCTCGGCGGTGCTGATCGCGCTATGCATCGACAACAGGCCGGCCATGACCAAGGCGATCGAGGCGATCCGCTCGACCTTCCCGGATACCGCGATCTTCTGCCGCGCCGCCGATCATGAACACGCGGCCGAGCTTGCCGCCGAGGGTGTCGACTACGCGATCCGCGAGACCTTCGAATCGGGAATCGCCTTCGGCAAGGCGGCGTTGGAGCATGTAGGCCTCACGCCGGAGCGCATCGCGGCGATCGAGCATGAATTGCGCGACCGGGAACGGCCCCGCAAGGAGAAAGAGGGTGGCGGGAGCGCCGCCTCGGATGAGCAGCGCCGGCGCGACCCGGGCTCAACGCCCGATCGGCCGGCTTAGAGCGCTCGCCGGTCGAGTGGTTCCATCCGACCGGCGAGAGTTCTGATGTCGGGTCAGTGGCGCCGTAGCGGGCGGCCCCAGAGGCGCCCCCGGCGCCGGTATTCGACCGTTTCGGCAAGATTGCGCGAAGGGTCGACCCAGACAGGTTGCGCCAGCGCGGACGTGACATCGGTGCGGGAAAGCCCGATATCGGCCAGCAGCCGGTCGTCGAGCAGAGTCATCCGGCGCACCGCCCGGCGGTTGCCGACGGCTTGAAAAAACCGCGCGATCTCGTGAAAGGCCCGCCGCCCGAACCCGGCGGCGGCTGGGCCTATGGGCGTCGTCAACTCCCGTTCGGCAGCTTCGTTGAATCGATACATCGCATCTCTCCTGATCACGGCGCGGCGCCAAGCCGCGAAAATATGCGCTGTATATGGCGAACGGAGATTGATTAATCCAACGAATGTTTTTAATATGACCCATCATCAATTGTGATCGGTTAAAATCATGCCCAGGCTCCTCGATATCGATCAGTTGCGAACCTTCACCGCGATCGCCGAGACCGGCAGCTTTACCAAGGCCGCCGACGAGGTTCACAAGACCCAGTCGGCCGTCAGCATGCAGATGAAGCGGCTCGAGGAACGCATCGGCAAGCCGGTCTTCGAGCGCGACGGCCGGCAGAGCCGGCTGACGGCGGACGGCCAGCGGCTGCTCGAATATGCAAGGCGGATCCTGCAGATCAACGACGAGGCGGTGTCGGCCTTCGCCGAACCCGAGCTGACCGGCAGCATTCGGCTTGGCTTGCCCGACGATTATGCCGATCGCCTGCTGCCGCGCGTGCTCGCGGCGTTCGCGCGCAGCCATCCGGGTATCGAGATCGACGTCTTGTGCGAGCCGTCCACGTGCATCTTCAAGCGCATCGAGGAAGGTCGGCTCGACCTCGGCATCGTCACCCACGGCGACTGCGGCGGGCTCGGCGAGATCTTCCGCCGCGAGCCGCTCTACTGGGTGGCCTCGGAGCAGCATTGCGCCGAGAAAATCGAACCCTTGCCGCTGGCGCTCGGACAGCAGACCTGCACCTGGCGGCGCGAGGCGCTCGCCGCCCTCGACCGGATCGCGCGGCCCTATCGCATCGCCTATGTCAGCCCGAGCGCTGCGGCGCTTTCCGGCGCCATCCTCGCCGGCTTGGCGGTATCGGTGCTGCCGGAGAGCGCGGTGCGCAACGAAATGCGCATCCTGAAATCCGCCGACGGGTTCCCCGCCCTGCCGGCCTGCGACATTGCCTATCTCCGGGCGCGCCAGGCGCGACTGCCGATTCACGACGCGCTGGTCGGCCACATCGTCTCGCGGCTCGGCAACCTACCGACGGCGATGGCCGCCGAATGAGGCTCTAGAGCGGTTCATGGTTATAGGAAACCATTTGACCGGGATGATTTTGCGCCGTGGCCAAGCGCGGCTCGCCGGGCGATGCGGTGCATCGGCCAACAGCCGCAACACCGCCACGGCGCAAAAGAACCCGGCCTTCGGTGGGCCAAATCGACCCACCGGGTTCGTTGCGGCGCTCGCCCGATATCCCGTATCGCGCGTCGCGCCGCGCCTGCCCGGATGAACCGATTTGGCCCATCGAATCGATCCCCTATAACCATGAACCGCTCTAGTTAGTACGCTTCCTCTTCGAACAGCCGGTCGATGTCGCCCTTCCAGACCTCGTGGTAGCGCTTGAGCAGACGCTCGGCCGCCGTCTCGCCGGACCAGACGATCGATTCCACCGTGTCGAGATAGAGCGTCTCATTGTCGCCGGTGGTGTTGAGGTTGCCGCGCCGGGTCAGGCCCTCGCGGGCGAGCGCCACCAGATCCTTGGCGACATCCTGGACGCTGCGCCCGCCGATGCGCGCGGCAAGTCCGAGCCGCGGCACCGAATCGCGCAGCGCCTCGCGCTCCTCCGCGCTCCAGCCCTTGGCCAGGTCCCAGGCAGCCTCGAGCACGTCGGAATCGTAGAGCAGGCCGGCCCACAGCGCCGGCAGCGCGCACAATCCGCGCCACGGCCCGCCGTCGGCGCCGCGCATCTCGATATAGTTCTTCACCCGCGTCTCCGGAAACAGGGTGGTCAGATGATCGGCCCAGTCGCCCATGCCCGGCCGCTCGCCCGGCAGCGCCTCCAGCCTGCCGTCGAGAAAATCCCTAAACGAGGCGCCCGCGACGTTGATGTAGCGGCCGTCGCGAAAGACGAAATACATCGGCACGTCAAGGGCATAGTCCACATAGCGCTCGAAACCCATGCCTTCCTCGAAGGCAAAGGGCAGAAGCCCGGTCCGCTGCGGGTCGGTGTCGCGCCAGACCTCGGCGCGGTAGGAAAGATAGCCGTTCGGGCGGCCCTCGGCGAAGGGCGAGTTTGAGAAGATCGCGGTGACGATCGGCTGCAGCGCCAGGCCAACGCGCAGCTTCTTGACCATGTCATTTTCGGACGCAAAGTCGAGGTTCACCTGCACCGTGCAGGTCCGGTACATCATGTCGAGGCCGTGGCCGCCGACCTTCGGCATGTGGCTGACCATGACGGCATAGCGCCCCTTGGGCATGTGCGGCGTCTCGGCAAGCGTCCATTTCGGCGAGAAGCCGAGCCCGAGAAAGCCGACGCCGAGATCGGCGGCGACGGCGCGGACTTCCTCCAGATGCGTGTTCACCTCCTGGCAGGTCTGGTGCAAGGTCTTGAGCTGTGCGCCGGAGAGCTCGAGCTGGCCGCCGGGTTCGAGCGAGATCGCCCCGGTTGCCTCGGGGCACCGCAAGCCGATGATGTTGCCGGCCTCGATCGCCGGTTCCCAGCCGAAGCGGCGGGCGAACTCCTTCAGAAAAGCGGCGATGCCCTGCGGGCCATCGTAGGGCATCGGCGAATGGTCGGCGAGGCAAAAGCCGAATTTCTCGTGCTCCGTGCCGATGCGCCACTCCGAGCGCGGCTTGCAGCCGCGCTCCAGAAAGGCGACGAGATCGGCCTTGCTCTCGATCGCCCCTTCCACCACCTGGGGAATGGACATTGAGTCCTCTTGATGCTCTTGAGGTCAAGCCCCTGTAAGCGCTCCGGGGCCACAATTGCAAGCGATGGTTTAGGCGTTCACGGAATTGAGATCGCCGAGCGTGGCCTGAACCAGGGCCAGCGCCGCGACGGCGGCGGTGTCGGCGCGCAGCAGGCGGGGCCCGAGTGAAATGATGGTCACATAGGGCTTTGCGCGGATCGTCTCGCGCTCCTCCGGGGCAAATCCGCCCTCCGGGCCGACCATGACAGCAAGCGGACCCGGTGGGAGCCGAGCCAACGCCGTCAAGGGGTTGCCGGGCGGCGCCTCCTCGTCACACAGGATCAGCCGGCGCCCATCGTCCCAGCCCTCGATCGCCTGGACAAGCTTCACCGGCGCGCGGACCTCGGGGACCGACAGGATGCCGCATTGCTCGGCCGCCTCGATGACGTTGGCGCGCATGCGATCGACATTGACCCGCTCGGAGACGGTGCGCGCCGTCATCACCGGCTGCAGCAGCGAGGCGCCCATCTCGGTCGCCTTCTGCACCAGATAGTCGAGGCGGGCGCGCTTGAGCGGCGCGAACAGATAATGCAGGTCGCAGGGCGACGTCTGGCCGCGGGTCCGGCTCGCGACGGCAAGGGTGCAGGCGCGCTTGCCGGGTTCAGCGATCTTGCTCAGCCATTCGCCGTCGTTGCCGTTGAACAAGAGCACGCTTCCGCCCTGCCTGAGGCGCAGCACGTTGAGGAGGTAATGCGCCTGGCCTTTCGGCAATGAAATCTCGGCCCCCGGCTTCAGTGCCTCGGTCACGAACAGTCTCGGGGTCGCAAAATCGTAGCGTGCCATTTGGCCGATCCGTTTACGCGCTTCGCGGTGCCGTTTCCAGTGACCCTTGACCCCGGCGGAACAACGCGCGACTTCTCGGCCATGCCAAGCGACGCGGAAATGACCGGACAGGCGAGCGGAACCGTCGCCGACGCGGTCCAGGACAGTTGGGTCGACAGTAGGGCGCCCGCCCGGGCGCGGCCCTATCTGCGCCTGATGCGCCTCGACCGGCCCATCGGCACCTGGCTGTTGCTGTGGCCGTGCTGGTGGTCAATCGCCCTTGCCGCGCTCGCCACGGGTGCGGCCTATCCCGACCCGTGGCTGATCGCGCTGTTCGGCATCGGCGCGGTGGTCATGCGCGGCGCCGGCTGCACCTATAACGACATCGTCGACCGGGACTACGACATGCAAGTGGCGCGCACGCGCTCGCGGCCGATCCCGAGCGGCCAGGTGTCCGTCGCCCAGGCCTGGGCCTTCGCCGTCGCGCTGTGCCTCGTCGGGCTATTGATCCTTTTGCAGTTCAATGTCTTCGCCATCGGCCTCGGCGTCGCCTCGCTCGCCGTCGTCGCCATCTATCCGTTCATGAAGCGGGTCACCTGGTGGCCGCAATTCTTCCTCGGGCTGGCCTTCAATTGGGGGGCGCTCTTGGGCTGGGCGGCGGTGCGCGGGCGGCTCGATTGGGCCGCCGCCGCGCTCTATGTCGCCGGCATCTTCTGGACCCTCGGCTATGACACCATCTACGCCCACCAGGACAAGGAGGACGACGCGCTGATTGGGGTCAAGTCGACGGCGCGGCTGTTGGGCGCGTCGACCAAGCCCTGGCTCATCGTGTTCTTTGCGCTCGCCACTGCGTTCCTCGGCCTTGCCGGCCATCTCGCAGGCACCGGCGCGGTCTTCTATGCGGGACTTGCGGCGAGCGCGCTGCACCTTGCCTGGCAGGTCGCGACGCTGAACATCGACGACCCGGACCGCTGCCTGAAACTGTTCCGCGCCAACCGCGACTATGGCCTCATCATCTTCGCCGCCATCGTCGCCGACGCGGCCTATGCAGCGCTGGGCTGAGCGGAGCCCTTTCGACACATGACGCCGGGACCGAAGATGGGATGCAGTCCAAGACCGGAATGGACCCGCTTCGCTTGGGGCGCGGAAATCGGGGCCGGTCACAAGTAAGCGCGAAATGCCGGTAAGGGAAATTCAGGCATGATCAGCTTCAAGGCAGCGGTTCTCGATACGTGCACGATGGTTCGCCCGTTTTCGGAAAGCCGGCCCTTGCGGATCGAGACGATCGAGGCCGAAGGTCCCCAGGCGCACGAGGTGCTGGTCAAAATCAAGGCGGCAAGTCTATGTCGTTCCGACCTGTCGGTGATCACCGGCGTGCGCGCCTGGCCGATGCCCATCGTGCCGGGTCACGAAGCCAGCGGGGTCGTCGAGGACGTCGGCGCCGAAGTCATTCGCATTGCGCCTGGCGATCAGGTGGTTCTGGTCTATCAGCCGCATTGCGGCACTTGTCGGTACTGCGTTGCCGGCAGCCCTCATCTCTGCGAGCCCGGCCTTGCTGCAAACCGTGCCGGAGCATTGTTGACGGGTGGCCCGCGCCTTTCGCGCAACGGCCACACGCTTCATCATCACATGGGACTTTCCGCGTTTGCCGAGATGGCGATTGTGTCGGAGCATTCGCTCGTCAAGGTCGAAAAGGCCTTGCAACCCGACATCGCCGCGCTCTTTGGCTGCGCGGTGATGTGCGGTGCCGGAAGCGTCATCAATACCGGTCGAATCAAAGCGGGAGAAACCGTCGCTATTGTCGGTATCGGCGGCGTCGGTGTCAGTGCCGTCCTTGGCGCCCAACTAGCGGGAGCAAGCCGGATCATTGCGGTGGATCCCGACGCCGAGAAACGCGAAATCGCAAAATCGCTTGGCGCAACGGATGCAGTCGATGGCAGCCCCGGCGCTGCGAGTGAGATCCTCGAACTGACCGGTGGCGGAGTCGACTGCGCGATGGAGACGGCGGGAACTCTTGCAGCCTTCGAAACCGCCTATGCATCGGCAAAGCGCGGCGGCCGCGTCGTGACTGTTGGGCTGGTCGACCCCAAGACGCCATTTGCGCTCGATGTCGCAGCCCATGTCACGAGCGCCAAAACAATCATCGGCAGCTACATGGGAAGCTGCAATCCCGTGATCGATATTCCGAAATTCGTCGAACTCTTCGTCGAAGGCCGATTCCCGGTCGATCGGCTGATCACCCATCGGATGCCACTTGCCGACGTCAATACGGCGCTCGAAAACATGGCGGCGAGTAAGGCTTTGCGTCAGATCTTGATCCCGTGATGCCGGGAGAGCTCGGCCGCAAACGGACAGGGAGAACCCGCCCGATCCAAATGATCGTCTATTGATACGAGGTCTGGAGAATCTAATCAGTTGCGGGCGATGATTTCCCGGCCGCGGACGAGGCCGGGCGGCGGCGCGCAACAGGGGCGGCGTTTGACGACCATCATCGGGCGGCGCTTGACGATGCGCGCGTCGAGCCGGCGCGGCCGCGGGCGGTAGGCGACAAGCTTGCCGATGCGCCGGACAGGCCGGCGCGATATCCTCGACCGCAACGAATAGGCGAAATCGTCGTTGGCCGCGGCGAGCTGCGCTGCGGCCGCCGCGTCAAATGGCGTATGACCGAGACCGTGCGCGCCAAAGGCGGTAGCCTGTCCGCCGTCGTTCTGGAGACGCCTCACCCTGCAACTCCCTGTCTGTCCCGCATTGCGCGGGTACGTCGTTGCCGGGCAAGGTCCCACAAAAAATTTTGAGGCGACTTAAGCAGATAGATGGCATTTTATCGAATCGAGTAAGGCCCTTTCCCCATGACCTCCCAGTCCCCTAAACCCCTGTCAGAGCCCCTGGACGACACCGGCCGGCAAAACCGCCTCCTCGAGCTTGCCGAGGGGCTGCTCGCCGCGGCGCGGCCGGCGGGCGCCGATGCTGCCGATGTGGTCGCGGTCTCGGGCCGGGCGCTGTCGGTGTCCTGCCGGCTCGGCAAGGTCGAGGAGACCGATCGCGCCGACAGCGACGGTCTGGGCTTGCGGGTCTTCGTCGGCCGCCGCCAGGCGGTGGTCTCGTCGAACCGCTGCGATCCGGCTGAATTCGCCGAGCTTGCCGAGCGCGCGGTGGCGATGGCCCGCGCGGCGCCCGAGGACCCCTATTGCGGGCTTGCCGATCCGCAGCGCCTGGCCAAGGACTGGGCGGGGCTCGATATCCTCGATGTCAGGGAGGTCAGCGCCGACGACCTCGCCGCCCTGGCGCTGGCCTCGGAGGAGGCGGGCCGCGCGGTTTCCGGCATCACCAATTCAGACGGAGCGTCCGCCTCCTGGTCGCTTGGCGGCATCGTACTTGCCACCAGCGACGGTTTTCGCGGCGGCTATTCCGGCTCGAGCTTTTCGGTTTCCTGCGCCCTCCTTGCCGGCCAGGGCACGGCCATGGAGCGCGACTATGAATATGAGACGCGCACGCATCTTGCCGACCTGCCGGCGGCGGACGAGATCGGCCGCAAGGCCGCCGAGCGGACGGTGTGCCGGCTCGGCGCGCGCAAGCTTGCCTCCTGTCAGGTGCCGGTCGTCTACGAGCCGCGTACGGCGTCAAGCCTCGTCGGCCATTTCCTCGGTGCCGTTTCCGGCGCCGCCATCGCCCGCAAGACGAGCTTCCTGAAGGACAAGCTCGGCGGGAAGGTGTTTAAGGAGGGCGTCGCCATCATCGACGACCCGTTGCGGCCGCGTGGCTTGCGTTCGCGGCCCTTCGACGCGGAGGGCGTCGCCGCGGCGCCGCTCGACCTTGTCGCCGGCGGGATCCTGCAAAGCTGGCTCCTCGATGCCGCCACCGCCCGCGAGCTCGGCCTTGCGACGACGGGCCATGCGCGGCGCGGCGTTGCCGGCCCGCCCGCGCCGGGGCCGAGCAATTGTCATCTTGCCGCAGGCGCCGTCAGCCCGGAGGACCTCATCAAATCGGTCGATCGGGGGCTTTACGTCACCGAGCTCATCGGCTTCGGCGTCAACGCAGTCACCGGCGACTATAGCCGCGGGGCGGCCGGCCTATGGATCGAGAAGGGCGAGCTTGCCTTTCCCGTAAGCGAGGTGACCATCGCCGGCAATCTCAACGACATCTATGCCGGGCTGACGCCGGCCGACGACCTTTCCTTCAAACGAGCCGTCAATGCCCCGACGGTGCTGATCGACAGGATGACCCTTGCCGGTCGCTAAGCCGGATCTGGGCCTCGCCGCCGAGCTGGTGCTGCTGAGCGAGGCGGTGCGCGCGGCGGGCGCGGCGGCGCTTAAATTCTACGGCAACGAGCCGCGGGTCTGGCACAAGGACGACCGGTCGCCGGTCAGCGAGGCCGACCATGCCGCCGATGCGGTGCTCAAGAACCGGCTTACGGCGGCGCGGCCGGCCTATGGCTGGATGTCGGAGGAAAGCGGCCATGTCGCCGCGCGCGGGCCGCAGGACCGGCTGTGGATCGTCGATCCGATCGACGGAACCCGCGCCTATCTGAAGGGTCGAGCCGAATGGGCGGTCAGCGCCGCATTGGTCGAAAAGGGCCGGCCGATCGCGGCCTGCGTGTTCAATCCGGCAGCCGGCCTGTTCTTCACGGCGATGAAGGGCGGCGGCGCCCATCTTAACGGCGCGGCAATTCGCGCCAGCAACCGGGCATCCATAGCCGGCGCGCGCATGCTCGCCCACGACAGCGGCCTGCGCGGCCGGCGGTGGCGCCTGCCCTGGCCGGACATGGAGCTGCACCGCGTCAACTCGATCGCCTACAGAATATGCCTGGTCGCGAGCGGCAAATACGACGCCGCCCTGTCCGGGTCGAACAAGAGCGACTGGGACCTGGCCGCGGCGGACCTTATCGTTCATGAGGCCGGCGGCAGGATTAGCGCTTTTAATGGCGTGGGTTTCGTTTACAACAGGGTTGGATTTCGCCACCAGAATGTCGTCTGCGCGGGAGCGCGTCTGCATGCCAAGCTGATCTCGCATATCAAAGCCGCGATTCGGCCCTGATGGAGGGATGGGCTTTCTTGCCTCCTGCGGCGGGGGGCACGGAATGCTCGATAATGCCCAAATGCCTAATTTTGGTGTACATTTGCCTCGACTTGTTGATGCGGGTTTGACCGGACGGCGGTCCCGGACCCGTTCGATCACGTGAGGAGGAATGGCCGAGCTTGAGGGAAAGGTAAAGGCGCGTGACGGGAGCCCACGGTTGAGCGAGAGGATCTTCACCGACCGCGCGAACGTCGAGCGCGAGATCGACAGCCTCCACCTTCGTCAGATGACCACTTGGCAGGTGGTGAAGCGCATCGCCGTCGACCTCCTGCGCCCGCGCATCAGGATCATCCTCATCGGCCTTGCCGCCATGCTGGCCGTCGCCGCGACCACGGCCGCCATCCCGTTCATGATTCAGCTCGCCGCCGACGAGGTCTTCACCAACCGCAACGAGAACCTCCTCTATATTCTGCCGCTGACCATCGTCGTGATCGTCTTGATCAAGGGGGTGGCCGATTACGTCTCGTCCGTCGCCGAAGCCTATGTCGGCCACAGGGTCGTCGCCGATCTCAGAATCGAGATGTTCGAGAAGATTGCCAACTCCGACCTGAGTTGGCTGCAGCGGCACCATTCGGGCCGCTTCATCTCCTCATTCCTGACCGACTCGGTGATGATCCGCAACGCCGCCGGAAACATTCTGGTGGCGATCGGACAAAACCTTCTCAAGGTCGTCGCGCTGTTGTTCGCCATGTTCTGGATGGATTGGCGGCTGGCCGGAATGGCGATCATCCTGATGCCCGTCGGCATCCATCTTCTCGGCCGGCAGCGCCGCCGCGTGCACCAGTCGGCGGCCAAGTCGCTGCAGGAGACCGGCGATCTCGGCTCGCTCATTTCCGAGACGCTGACCGGCATCCGCGTGGTCAAGGCCTATCATCAGGAAGCGCGGGAATGCGCGCGGGCGCGGGCGACCATCGACCGCACCGTCGAATTCCTGATGCGCGCGGTAAGGGCGCGGGCGACCGCCGGACCGATCGCCGAGACTCTGACTGGCCTGGGCTTCGCGCTGGCCGTGTTCTACGCCGGCTTCCAGGGCATCCACGGCAAGCTGACGATCGGCCATTTCATGGGCTTCGCCACCGCCGCGATGCTGACCTATCAGCCGATCAAGGCTCTGGCGACCCTGCAGACGACGTTGCAGGAGGGCATTGCCGCGGCCATTCGCATCTTCGGCATCATCGATCAGGACGTAAATGTGCGCGAAGACCCGAACGCCCGTCCGCTCAAGGTCTCGAAGGCCGGAATCGTCTTCGACCATGTCACCTTCGGTTACAATTCCGGCCAAAAGGTGCTGGCCAACTTCTCGCTCGACATCCCCGCCGGCAAGACCGTGGCGCTGGTCGGCCCCAGCGGCGCCGGCAAGAGCACCGTGCTCAACCTGCTGTTGCGATTCTTCGACCCGCAGCAGGGCAAGATCCTCATCGACGGCCAGGATATTTCCGAGGTCACCCTGTCGAGCCTGCGCATGGCGACAGCGCTGCTCACCCAGGAGCCGTTCCTGTTCGACGACACCATTTATGCCAACATCGCCTACGGCTCGAACGGGGCAAGCCGCGCCGATGTCGAGCGGGCCGCGTGCATGGCCGCCGCGCACGACTTCGTCATGCGGCTGCCGCGCGGCTACGAGACATCGGTCGGCGAAGCCGGCGGCCTTCTCTCCGGCGGCGAGCGCCAGCGCATCGCCTTTGCCCGCGCCATGCTGAAGGACGCCCCGATCCTTCTTCTCGACGAGCCGACGAGCTCGCTCGACAGCGAAACCGAGGCGCAGGTCCAGTCGGCGCTCGACACGCTGCTCAAGGGGCGAACGGTGTTGATGATCGCGCACCGCCTCTCGACGATCAGGAATGCCGACCTCATCTGCGTCCTCAATCGCGGCCGGATCGTCGAGACTGGGCGCCACGACGAGCTTGTCGCCCGTCGCGGCGCCTATGCGGATTTCTATCGCAGGCAGCTTCACGGCGGCCCGCCGCAAACTCGGGCGGACGTGAAGGAGGATCTGCGCGACAGCGTAGCCTCGGCGCTGTCCGGCGCCGTTGATTGAGCGTTCCGCGACATGTTGAAGAAACTCGGCCGTTCTGCGGCCGCGACGGCGGCGCTGGGCTGCATTCTGACTGCCTATCTCCGCCTCACCTATAAGACGAGCCGGTTCCAAGTCGTGCCCGAGGACATCTATGAGCGCGTCGACCGCAACATGCCGATCATCCTCGCGACATGGCACGGCCAGCATTTCCTGGTCCCCTTCCTGCGCCGGCCGCAGGACAAGGTCGCCGTGCTGGTGTCGCGCCATCGCGACGGCGAGATCAACGCCGAGGTCCTCCGTCGCCTCGGCTCCGGGCTCATTCGCGGCTCCGGCGACCATGCCCGTCGCTTCGTGCGCAAGAGGGGCGCGGCGGCGTTGCGCGAGATGGCCCGCGCTTTGGCCGCGGGCACCAGCATCGTCATGACCGCCGACGTACCGAAGTCCTCCCGGCGCGCCGGTCGCGGCATCGTCGCCCTGGCGCAGATATCCGGCCGTCCGATCTATCCCGTGGCGGCGGCGACGAGCCGGCGCTTCGAACTCGATACCTGGGACAGGGCGGCGGTGAACCTGCCGTTCAGCAAGGGGGTCTTCGTTTGCGGGGACCCGATCTTCGTGCCCGCCGATATCGACAAGAGCCAGGCGGAGCAGTATCGACAGAAGGTCGAGGACGCGCTCGATGCGGCGACCGAGCGCGCTTACGCCATCGTGGACCAACGTCGTGGCCAGACCGCTTAGCCTCGCCCTTTATCGTGCGCTGATTCGCACCGGGGCGCCGTTTGCCGGAGTTCTGTTGGCGCTGCGCCGCAGCCGCGGCAAGGAGCATGGCGAGCGGCTGTGCGAGCGGCGCGGCATTGCCACCTGCGCGCGCCCGGACGGGCCGCTGATCTGGGTGCACGGAGCAAGCGTCGGCGAGACGCTGTCGATCCTGCCGCTGATTGAGGCCCTTTCGGCCCGAAAGCCGGCTGTTTCGGTGCTGCTGACTAGCGGCACGGTTTCCTCCGCCGAGGTCATCGAGACCCGCGCGCCGCAGCGCATGCTGCACCAGTTCGTGCCCCTCGACGTGCCGGAGTTCCTCGAGCGCTTTCTCGACCATTGGCGCCCGCAGCTGGCGCTGTTTGTCGAATCGGAGCTGTGGCCGAACACGATCTCGGCGCTGAAACGGCGTGGGCTTGCCACCGTGCTCGTCAATGCCCGCATGTCCGCGCGCTCGTCGCGGCGCTGGCGCCGGGCACCGGCGACGATCCGCTGGCTGCTGCAGAGCTTCGATCTGTGCCTGGCGCAGAGCGAGGATGATGCGAGGCGCCTGACCGCTCTCGGCGGCGCCGCGGTTCACGTGACCGGAAATTTGAAATTCGATGCCCCGCCGCCGCCGATAACGCCGGACGCGCTCGCCGCCCTGCAAGAGGCGATAGGCGACCGGCCGATTCTCGTTGCCGCGAGCACCCATGCCGGAGAGGAAAGCCTGCTCGCCCAGGCGCATCGGGAACTTGCCGGCGCCATCCCCGGCCTGATGACGATCATCGCCCCGCGCCACCCGCCGCGCGGACCCGCCATCGCCCAGGAGATCGCGGAATTGGGGCTGACGGCGAAGCTGCGTTCGCGCGACGGCCTGCCGGACGCCGATACCGGCATCTATATCGCCGATACGTTCGGCGAGCTCGGCCTGCTCTACCGCCTGGGCGAGGTCGTCTTTGTCGGTGGATCGCTGGTTGCCCATGGCGGGCAGAATCCGATCGAGCCGGCCAAGCTCGGCGCCGCCATCCTATACGGGCCGCACACCTTCAACTTCGCCGAGATATATGCCCTCATCGAGGCGGAAGGCGGCGGCCGCCGGGTGACGTCGCAGGCAAGCCTCGTCGAGGCGGCGAAGACTCTGCTCGCGGACGCGGCCCAACGCCGCTGCATGGCCGAACGCGCCCGCTGCACGGTGGAATCGAGAAGCGGCGCATTGACGCGCACGCTGACCGCCTTGTGCCCCTATCTTCCGGGCCGGGAGGCGTAAGCCAATGCTCGCACCTTCCTTCTGGGACGCCCCGGGGCGATCCTGGCAGGCGTCGGCGCTGGCGCCGCTCGGTTTTATCTATGACGCGTTGACGCGGCTGCGATTTTGGCTTGCGCGGCCTTACCAGAGCCGGCTTCCCGTCATCTGCGTCGGAAATCTTACCGCCGGCGGCGCGGGAAAGACCCCGGCCGTTCTGGCGCTGGCTGAGCTTCTGCGCGGGCAGGGGCTTTCCCCTGCCATTCTCAGCCGCGGCTATGGCGGCGCCGAGTCCGGGCCGGTCGTCGTCGACCCCAAGACCCAAACCGCCGAGGCGGTCGGCGACGAGCCGCTGCTCTTGGCGCGCGCGGCACCGGCCATCGTCTCCAGGAACCGTCCGGCCGGCGCCCGGCTGGCGGAGCAAATCGGCGCCGACCTTATCGTCATGGACGACGGGCTGCAGAATCCGTCTCTGGCCAAGACGGCGTCCTTCGCTGTCATCGATGCGGAAACCGGCATCGGCAACGGCCGGGTGATCCCGGCGGGACCGTTGCGGGCGGGACTTGATTTTCAGATCAAGCTTATCGATGCACTCATCCTTGTCGGCAAGGGGCCTGCCGGCGAAACCCTCGCGGCACGGGCCAAGCGGCATGGCATCCCGGTGTTCCGGGCGAGAATAGCGGCGCGGAACGACGGCGAATTTGCCGGCAAGCGGGTCATCGCCTTCGCCGGCATCGCCCGACCGAAGAAATTCTTTGCTTTGCTTACGGCCGCCGGCGCAGACATCGTCGCCGAGCGCGGCTTCAGCGACCATCACGCCTTCTCGGACCGCGAAGCCGAAGAGCTGTTGGCGGTTGCCGAACGCGAAGGCGCCTTGCCGGTGAGCACGGAAAAGGACCTGGCGCGCCTCAAGGGCCGGACCGGGACGCTCGGGCGGCTGGCGGACGAAACGCGGCCGCTTCGGGTATCGCTGATATTCGACGATGCAAGCGCGGTCGCCGAATTCCTGCTCAAAAAGGGGATCGCGGCGAAAAAAGCCTAGGGCCTGCGCTCAAAAACAGAATCTGAGGGGCGTTCCAAATTTCCTCGTTTAGGGGTCATCCGGACGATCGACCCAAACGCGCGCACGTCGCAGAAATGCCAAAAGCGGAATATAGATTCCCGTTCGCGCAGGAGAAATTTTTTCTGGCCGTGTGCAACCTAGACATGAATTCTGCGAAGGCCGCCGCCGGTCCCAAGCCGCTGAACCGAGATGAAGTGTCACGCTTTCGATCGATTTCGAATGTGCTACCTTTCTCGGTCGACGGGAAAAGTCATCCGGGAAATCTCGGTCCATCTTCCCAGAGCGGCGAACGCCCCTGATCAAATCTCGAACCCGAGCGGAGGAAAGCCGTGGAGATTCTTCAACCCCAGGGGTGGGCGAAGCCCCGCGGCTATGTGAGCGGCATCAAGGCGCGGGGATATATCGTCGCGCTGGCCGGCCAGGTCGGCTGGAACGAGAACCAGGTCTTCGAGACAGACGTGATCGCCGAGCAGGTCCGCGCGGCCCTAAAGCGCATCGTCAGGCTTCTCAATGAAGCCGGAGGCGGACCCGAGCACATTGTGCGCCTCAACATGTACATGATTGACCGCGATGCCTATTTTGCCGAGGGGAAGGCCATCGGCGCCGCCTTCCGCGCCGAACTGGGCGATCATTCTCCCCCCATAACTGCGGTCGAGGTCAGCAAGCTTATGGTCGACGAAGCCAAAGTCGAAATCGAGGCGCTCGCCGTCATTCCCCACTGATGACGCGGCCGGGCGGCGGCGCTTGCTTTTGCTTGCGCCACAGGTGCTGAAGAAGTCCCCTTGTCGGCGGCCGGACGCGGTACGCGGGCGGGTGGTCGCTTATATTCGCTTCAATGTGTTCGGCAGCTTGAATCCACTTGCTGAGCACAAACTCAAATAGCATCTGCGGACTCAACACCGCGTCTGTCTTAGAGAATAATGCTCGGATTGCGGATGTTCCGATCGCAATCGATGAGATTGACCTGCTTCACGAGGATATCCCATCCGTCTTCTTTTTGCCGCAGGCGGTGGCCACACCAGCCGGCCCAATGACGGACCTCCTCGGCCCAGAACTCGCTGATCATGAAAGTCGACCGCACCATGAACAGGTCCTCGGCATCCGTTGCGAACACCTCCACATTGCTGACGAGCCGCACGGTGCGCGACGGCGGCCTTTGCGACCAGGCGTGCGCCAGCCGCAGCCGATAGATGCGGTCCTCGAGGCGGCGCCGGTCGTCGAAAGCAATCGCGACCTCGCGGCGCGGGTCGCCGCCCTCGGGCGTCGCCGGCACCCAATAAAGGCATTCCGGCGCGTAAAGGGCGAGCCAGTCTTCGAGCCGAAGCTCTTCCAGAAGCCGCGCTTCGCGCTCCAGCACCCTGCGGCAGGAATCGCGCAGCGCCGGATCGTCGCGCTCCAATTCCTCGCGCCGCCAGCCGGTGAAGTCGGTGATCAGTTTTTCGTAGAATTCATTGCCGACATAGTGCGAGGTCAGCGACGGGTCGTGCTTCATGCCTGACCCCTTCATGGCTCGCGCCGGATCGCCAGCCTCGGCTCGGCGGTCATCAGGCGCTTATATTCCTTCATGTATTCGCGCATGAAGACCTCGTCGGTGGCGGGCGCGATAAGGGTGCCGTCGTCCTGCACCCGAACCCGGCCTGGGATACCCATGCCCCGATGCATGTAGATCCACTCGTCCTCCTTGGCGGCGAGGCCCACCTGGATTTGCTCGAAATTGGTCAGATCGTCGACCTCGCCGAAATTGGGAAAGCCCTCCTGGGTACGCATGCGCAGCGCGTTGATATCCTCCAGCACGCCGGCGAACTCGCCGCTCTCGTCGATGATCGCGGTGCCGTACCAGGTGGTGTCGGTCTCGTCGACGGCGATGGGTTGGAGCACCTGGATGTGATTGCCGAGGATCAGCAGGTTGGGGAACACGTTGATGTTGACGGGCTCCGAGGCGGCGAGATCGAGCGCCCGGTCGGCCTTGTCCCCTAGTTTGGCTCTCAGGTTTTCATCGTAGTGCTCCATGCCGGGATGGCTCGCCTCGATCTCCCACAGCGCGCCGGGCCTTGCGTTGATGTTCGGCCGCTTGTCCTTGAAATGGTGGCCGTGGCCGAAATACTGCACATACATGGGGGCCGAATCCGGCGAGTCCTTGTAGAAGGACATGCCCTTGCGCCCTTCCCTCTCCAGCCGGTTCTCCATGGCGAGAAGCGAGCGATGCGAGAAGACCACATGGTAGCCGTCGGCGGAATTGTCGTAGGCGAGCTTCCAGTTGCCCTTGTATTTCAGCCGGTTGGCCTGGGCCAGCACGACCTTGCCGCCGGGGTGACGGTCGAGCCACTCGTCGATTGGCTTGGTCACGGGGCCGAGATAGTCGCGCAAGGGTGGCGCGTCCTCGTTCAGCGTGCCGAAAATGAAGCCGCGATAGCTTTCGACCCGCGGAACCTGGGCAAGGTTGAACTTGGCGTCAGAGAAGTCGGTCGCATAGCCGTCCGGCCACGGCACGCCGGAAAGCTTGCCGGAATTGAGGAAGGTCCAGCCGTGATAGGGGCATTGGAAGGACTTGGCCGAGCCCTTGCCGAGCCGGCACACGGTGGTGCCGCGGTGGGTGCAGCGATTGAACAGGGCGCGGATCGTGCCCTGTGAATCGCGCGTAACGATGATCGGCCGAAGCCCCAGCCGCGCGGTCACATAGTCGTCGCGGTTCGGGATCTCGCTCTCATGGGCGAGATAGACCCAGACCGCGCCGAATATCTTTCTCATCTCCTGATTGAAAATGGCGGGGTCGGTGTAGAGCAGGCGATGGACGCGGTCGTCCTGTACCAGCTCGCCATAGTCGACGTGCTCCGGCGAACCGTGCGCACGGCGGTCGAGCCGTTCAAGCTTGGTCATGGTCTGGTCGTCCAATCGCTAGAAAAAGTCGAAATACTCGTTCTGTTCCCATTCGGTCACGTCCCCGCCAATGTGCTCCAATCCGCGCTCGTTGCAAAATGTGTGGAACCGGCCGAGCTCGGCGCGCTTGAGCGCCAAATAATAATCGACAAAGACATCCCCGAATTCGCGGCGGACCAGCTCATCCTTGTCGGTCGCCTCGATCGCCTCGCCGAGATTGGCGGGCAGTGCCGGGTGGTCGGATTGATAGGGGTCGGTCTCGGGCGGGCCCGGGTCGAGGTTGCGCGCGATGCCGTTGAGGCCGGCGACGATCTGCCCGGCGATGAATAGATAGGGATTGGCCGCGGGCTCGCCGGCGCGGTTTTCAAGCCGGGTCGCCGTATCGCCGACGCCGCCCAGCGCGCGGATGAAGACGCCGCGGTGGTCGATGCCCCAGACGGCGCGGTCCGGCGCCAGTGAGTTGGGCCGGAAGCGGCGATAGCCGTTGACCGAGGGTGTGGCGAAGATGCTGGTTGCCGAGGCGTGGGTGAGCAGACCGCCGAGATAGGCGCGGCCTGTCGGCGACAACGCCTCGCTATCTGAGTCCGGCATGAAGAGATTGCCGCCCGTCTTGGAGGAAGTCAGCGACTGATGCAGATGCCAGCCGCTCGAGAAATAGCCCTTGAGCCCGGGATGGCACATGAAGGTGGCGAAATATCCGAGGCGGCGGCAGATCTGCCGCGTCGCTGTGCGCATCAGCACAAGATCGTCGGCGGCCCTGAGCGGGTCTTCCGCCTGAAACGTGCATTCGAGCTGGCCCGGCCCCCATTCGTTTTCGATCGAGCGCACGGGAAGCTCGAGCGCCCGGTAGTTCTTGGCAAGCTCGCTGATGACCGGCTGCATCAGGTCGAGATTGGTTTCGGAATGATAGGAATAGCCGGGCTCCACCGGCGTCGTGCGCAGCGCCCGGCCGCGCAGGCCCGGCACGCCGACATGCTCTTCGGTGAACCCCTCCTCGGCCGCCTTGGCGAGGTACCATTCGACCTCCAGCCCGACCCGGCAATCCCGGCCCTGCTCCTTAAGCCGCTCGACCTGCGCCTTCAGTAGACGCCGGGTCGAAAAGTGAAACGGCTTGCCGTCACGGAAATATTCGTCGCACAGGACCCAGCCGATGCCCGGCGCCCAGGGCAGAACGCGGAAGGTCGCGGGATCGGGCACGATGACGAGGTTCGGCGAGCCGGTCATCTCCTCAAGCCCCATGCCGCCGCCGCGCGTGAAGGACGCGAACACGCGCCCGCCCGAGCCGTCCAGGGTGCTCGTCGCCACGTTGATGTTGTAGCCCGCGGAAAGCGCCTCGACGAAGACTTCGGGGGCCACCGCCTTGGCGCGCGCGGCACCGTGGAAATCTGCCCAGGCGAGGCGGACAAGATGCAAGGCTTCCTTCTCGACTCGGCGTTTCAGTTCATCGGCGAGCCGTAACTGCTCCTCCGAATAGAGCCCATGGCGCGCGATGAAGGGGATGTCCGCACTCATTTTGATCGGTGGTCGGTACAACATGGTCTGGTCGATGCCTCGCGCCGGCGGGGGAATGTGCGGGCCTTTCGTTCGCCGGACTTTACCGATGCCGGTCGCGACTTTCCACCTGGAACAATTTGAAAAACATAACACGAAATAGGGAATGAAGGCGGTCAGGGTCCTCCGCCGGTCACCCGACCCCTGGTGCGAAGAGTTCTTCCGGCTCGACGACGCGCGGCGAAAGGCCCTGCTCGTGGACATAGCGGCCGATGGCGGCGAGCGTCGGCCGGTTGGGCTCGAGCCCATAGGCCCAGAAATCCTTGCCGAAGACACGCCATGCCTCCTCGACGTGATCGAGCAGAAACGGCAGCGCCACCTTCAGCGCGTCGCTGTCGTAAAGCCCTTCGAGCGCCAAATCCTTCGCCTCGCAAAAGGCCTTGTAGAGGCTTTTCGCCACCCAGGGGTGCTTGGCATGGACATCCTTGCGCACCACCACCGTGTGCATGATCGGGAAGATACCGGTGCGGCGGTAATAATCCTCTTCGACCTCTCTGAAGTTCGGGAACAGGCGGGCGATGAGCGGCGAGCCGTCGAGGAACAGCTTGGGGATATAGATGGAGAACAGGGCGTCCAGTTCGCCGGCTTCGAACATCTCCTCCAGCGTTTGCCCGGTGTCGAGGAACTCCAGCCTTACGTCATCGGGCAGGTCGAGCGGGATCAGCCGCTTCTCGGCGAATGTGTTGAGCGGCCCCATGAACCAGTGGATGTCGGAGTCCTTGACGCCATATTCGTGCCGCATCATGCCGCGCATGAAGACGAGCGCCGTCGCGCTGTACTGGCTGGTGCCGACCCGCTTGCCCTTCAGGTCCTCCGGCTTCTCGATCCCCGCGCCCTTGCGCACATAGATGCAGGAGTGGCGGAAGATCTTCGACAGCGCCACGGGAATGGCGATGAAGGGGCAGTCGCCGCGGCCAGTCAGCGCCGTGTAGGAAGCAAGCGACAGTTCGGAGGCGTGGAACTCCTGGTCGTCCAGCATGCGGCGGAAGGTCTCGCGCGGCCGCAGCACTCTGATGTCGAGGTCGATGCCCTCCGGCCTGACGCTGCCGTCGATCAATGCCCTGGTGCGGTCCGAGCCCCAGCAGGCAAGAGTAAGATTGAGATTGGCCATATGTCGTCAGGCGTCCAGCCTTATCTTTCCCTCGACCACGCCGACATAATACTCCCAGGCCCGGATCGGCTCGTGGACCCGGTCGTCGCCGTGGCGCCGCGCTGCGCCTTCCGGCGAATAGGCGCGCGGCGTAAAGCCTGCCCCTTGGGCCAGGAGTTGTGCTGCCGCCGTCTCCTCCAGGAACAGCGCCTGTACGCAGGCGTGCGGCACCGACTGGCCGACCGCGATCATGCCGTTCGACTGCAGGATGACCGCTTCTGAATCACCGAGGGCGTCGGCGACGGCCTTGCCCATCTCGTCATTCGCGACCAGGAAGGGCTGCTCGAAGACGTTCACAACGGCGCCGAGATTGGCGCCGAAGCCGTGCGCCACCTTGAGCGGCTCACCGGCGCTGGCGAAGGCTGCCACATGGCGTGGATGGCCGCGCGCCGCGGCCATGATCTCCGGGCGGCGGCGGTAGATGGCGAGATGCATCGGCACCTCCAACGGCGGGCTGCCGTCTCCGGCCACCTGTCGGCCGTCCATGCCGAGCTCGACCAGCTCGGCTTCGTCGGTCACCAGGCCGAGCGCCTTGCGCGGCGTGATCAGGACCCGATCCGCGCCGGGCACGCGGGCCGAGACATGGCCGAAGCCCTCGACGATCTTGAAGCGGGTCAGCACCTGGCAGGCGAGGAGCACCTCGGCGCACAGTTCGGACGTGGAAGCAAATTTCATCGGTGGTCCCTCTCGCGGCTGTGACTTGGCCGCCGGTCTAGTCGATTGATGCGGCCGTCTTAGAGCATACTCGAGCCGCAGGAAATCGATTGGTCGGCGCCCTGCGCAGCGCCTCACCGGGTTTCGCCGGCTTCGTACTCCGCCTCGGGGCGTAGCGGCACGGCGGCGCCAAGATTCCACAAGGCCCAGTGCAGCTCCATGTCGGCGTTGCGCAGCATCATCTCGATCTGCGGATATTCGCAGTCCTTCATGAGCGCGATGAGCTCAGCGCGGATGTCCGAAATGCGCGCGATGTACGTGTCCGTATTCATCCTCTCCTCCTCACCGGTCGAGCGCGCGGCGGAACTCCTTCGGCCGCTGATCGACGATGCGCTTGGTCTTCAGCTCGTAGCGCGGCAGGCTCCCCGGCGCGACCGCGATGGCGCGAAGGCGCACGTGCAGGCCGGCGCGGATGTGGTCGCTCAGGCGCTGGGCGATGTCATCCCACTGGCCCGGCTTGTCGGCAAACGCGGGTGCCGGTTCGAAGCGAATCGTCATCACGTCATTTTCGTCCTCGCGGGTCAGGATGAGCTCGTAGGCGTTGCTGACCTCGGTCACCTCGCCGATCAGATTCTCCACCGCCGTCTGATAGACGTTGGTGCCGCGCACGGTCAGCATGAAGTCGGAGCGTCCCAGCACCGAGCCGACGAACTTGACCCAGCTGCGGCCGCACGAGCAGTCGCTTCCGCGGCGGACCAGGTCATGGGTGCGGTAGTTGAGGAGCGGCTGGGCCGTGTTGGCGTAGGTGGTGACGATGTTCTCCCCAACCTCGCCGTCGGCGATCTCCTTGCCGGTGTCGGGATCCATGGACCAAGTAAACACGTTCATTTCGTTGACATGAACACCGTCGCCGTTCGGACAGCCTGGCGCCAGCGCGTCGATCTCGGCGATTCCGAGCAGCTCGCCCGCCTTCGCTCCCCATGCCTTCTCGATTCCCGCCCGCATCGCCGGCAGCGCGTTCGGTCCCGGCTCGCCGGCGTGGTAGGTGTATCGGATCGAGGACTGCGACGCATCGATGCCCATTTCGGCCGCCACGGCGGCGAGCCGCAGGGCGAAGGTCGGCGTCGATATGAGAACCGTCGGGCGCATCCGCGCGATCGCCTGAATGTGCCCCTTGGTGTCGAGGCCGCCGCCGGAGATGACCCGGCATCCGAGCCGGCGCGCGCCCCAATAGGCGCTCCAGAAGCCGGCGAAATTGCCCCACCCGAAGGCGAAATAGAAAATGTCCGACGGGCGGATGCCCAGCGCCCAGAAGCCGTAGACCCAGGATTCGCCGTAGCGCACCGTGTCGTACATGGAAAAGGGGATCGCCAACGGCTTGCCGGTGGTGCCGGACGTCTCGCAATGGTGGACGACGAGATCGCCGGGCAGAGCGAGCGTCGGGCCGTAAGGCGGCGTTTCGCGCTGCAGGTCGAGGAACTCGCTCTTGTCGGTCAGCGGCACCTTGCCCTTGAAATCGTCAAGCGTGCGGATGTCGGCCGGCTTCAAGCCGCAGGCAGCGAACTTCCTGCGGTAGAAGGGGCTGTAGCGATAGGCAAACTCGGCGAGCCCCTTGAGCCGCGCAAGGTGCAGCGCGTCGAGCTGCTGGCGCGGCATGGTTTCGGTGTATTCGTTCCAGAATTGGCTGTTCCGCGCCGTCTCGCCCAATGCGGACAGGCCGTCCTCGGGCCATGGTCGGCGCCCGGTTGCCGGACTGTCCCTCCCGGTTGCAGTGTCGCTCATCTCACCCTCCCTGCGAGCGGCCGATCGACCTCGTGCCGCGGTGCCCGAAGAACCCCGCTGCGGCGGTCCGCAAGCCATCTTGCTCCTACCGTGCGTCTGGCCGCCTCTCCTCCGCAACATCTTAGCGGGACGCGCAAATTTCTGCAGAACGGCGCGTGAAGCGCTCTTATCGCCGGGCCAAATCGGCCATGCGTCGACGAGATTAACAGCCAGACTCCTCAGAGGGCGGCGCGACGGATTGTCACAAACCGCAACGGGCTGCGCCGCATCTCGGGCATGCGTCAACTAGGTCATGGTTCGCCGTTTTTGCCAAAGGCAGAGATGCGATGGACAAACAATGTCTTGCCTTCCCGCCATTGACGGTCCGGCATCATTCTTCCCCCTCCCGAGAGTTTCGTGCCAATGGTTGTTTGCGCGGCACCAAATCTAAATCATGGTCTCCAGTATTGCCCGGCCTGCCCGAAGCTCTGGAAGGATGTCGCGGATCATTTCGTCGCCCGTCATGTGCGCGGCATGGAGGCTCACGGCAAGTCCGAGCTGAACCTGGCTGCGGGAGTTGGCGACGGGGATGGCGATTGATCTCAGCCCGATCTCCAGCTCCTCATCGCTGACCGAATAGCCCAGGCTTCGAGCCTGAGCGATCGCGGCGCGGATCTCATCCGGCGCGATCTTGGTGTGGGGGGTGAAGCGCCGCAGTTCGACATTGGCCAGAAAACGCTCGACATCGGCCTCGGGCCGGTGGGCGAGGATGGCCCGGCCCAGCGCCGTGCAATAGGCCGGCAGCCGCAGGCCGACGCTGGTCGAGGCGGCAACGAACCTGCGGGTCGAGGAATGGCCGAGAAAAACCACCTCGGCCCCGTCGAGGATCGCCAGTGACGCCACCTCCTTGGTCCGCTCGCCGATCTCGTCGAGGATCGGCTGGGCGATCTTCGGCAGCGGCGTGGAAGAGAGATACGCATAGCCGAGCCGCAGCACCCGCGGCGTCAGCCAGTAATGCTGCTCGTCGCTCTCGGCAAAGCCGAGCGCCTCGAGGGTCAACAGATGGCGCCTGACCGTGGCCCGGGTCAGGCCGGTCTTGCGGGCGGCTTGCGCCAGCGTCAGGCGGGGATGCGATGCCGAGAAGGCGGCGATCACCGCCAGCCCCTTTTCCAGACTGCCTATATGGTCCCGGTCGCCACCGCGCATTCCGTAACTCTCCGCGACAATGTGCGCATCGCGCACTTATGTGTTAAGGTCTTGACTGAATATCAGTGGGGAAATACCCTTAGTCAAGCACAAGAAGTACGCATCGCGCACACTTTTTTGGGTACCTGCGGCCTTAGCCTGTCGCCCAGGACGAGAGAAAACACATGGCGCATAAGGACATGCGGGCGTTCCTGGAAGCGCTCGAGACCACTCGCGACCTGGTCCGGGTCGACGATGAGGTCGACTGGGACCAGGAGCTGTCCGGCATCGGACGCCTAAGCTGCGAGCGCGACGGCCCGGCCTTTCTGTTCACCAACGTCAAGGACTATCCCGGCTGGCGGCTGGCGGCCAATCCGGTGGCCGGCTGGCGACGCTACGCCGTCGGCCTCGGCCTGCCCCCCGAGACCCCGGTGCGCAAGCTTTACAAGATCTATGCCGAGCGCGAGCAAAAGCCGATCCCGCCGGTCCGGGTCAACGACGCGCCCTGCAAGGAGGTGGTGATCCCGGGCGATCAGGTGGATCTGTTCGACCTGCCGGTGCCGATGGTGCACGAGGGCGATGGCGGGCGATATCTCGGCACCTGGGACCTGGTCGTCTCCAAGGACGCCGACTCGGGCTGGATCAATTGGGGCATGTACCGCTTCATGATCCACAATGAGCGGATCCTGACCGGATATCCGCGGCCGACCAGCCATCTCGGCAAGATGCTGCTCGACAGCTATGTGCCAAGGGGCGAGCCGATGCCGATCGCCATCGTCATCGGCGCCGACATGCCGAGCCATCTTGCGGCGGCCGCCACCTTCCGCATCGCCGGCGACGAGGCGGACCTGGCCGGTGGGCTTGGCGAGCGGGCGGTGGAGCTGATCAAGTGCGAGACTTCCGACCTTTACGTGCCGGCCTCCGCCGAGCTGGTCATCGAGGCCGAGGTCTGCCCCGACGCCATTGCTCAGGAGGGGCCCTACGGCGAATATCCCGGCTATCGCAGCGGCGAGATGGGCAATTCCATCTGCGCCCGGGTGACGGCAATCACCCACCGCCGCGACCCGATCCTGTCGCTGGACACCACCGGCTTCATGGATTCGAGCGCGGTGACCACCTCGATCTCCGGCGCCATTGCCATCCGCCGCCGGCTGGAGCGGCACGGTGTGCCGGTGGTCGAAGTCTATATGCCGCCGGAAGGCGGCGTGCACATGGCCGTCGTCTCGGTCAGCCGCGGCGGCCCCGACATCGCCCGCCAAGTGGTCGATATCCTGACCGCGCGCCGCGCGCTCGTCTCCAAGATCATTGTCGTCGATGACGATGTGGACGTGTTCAACATGGCGGCGGTCATTCACGCCTTCTCCACCAAGTGCCATCCCGACCGCGGCACCCACGTCCACAGCTATCAGGGCCGCGCCAACGCGCTGACCCCTGCCTACAGCATCGAGGAGCGGGAGAACCGCAATGGCGCAAGCGTTGCCTTTGATGCGACCTGGCCGCCCGACTGGCCAGCGGACACGATTCCGATCCGCGCCACCCTGGATTCCATGTACGCCCCAGACGTCCAGAAACGCGTGCGTGCGCGTTGGAAGGCGCTTGGGCTATAAAGGCGGAGGCGCCGCAAAATGACAGCTGAATATGAAACCTTCGTCCGCGACCCGAAGCGGGTTCTGTCCGGCCGCGAGGTGGTGCTGACGCTTCGCGACCTCACCCCGGGGCGGAAGAAATACCGCGGCGTCAATGTGCGCGCCGTGGTCTCGCGGCCGCCCAAGCCCGGCGAGCCGAAGCTTTGGCTCTATTCGGTGGTCGGCGCCAAGGATCCCCATCCGTGCAGCGTGCGGATCGTCGAGGAGCTGCCTGAAGTCTTCGAGGCACCGCCCTACAGCGACTATTTCAGGGTCATGGAGGCGTTGGAGAAGAACTGATGGAGACCATCACCGAGACTGTCGCCCGGCACGCTCGGGAGCGGCCTTCCGCTCTGGCGCTTGTCGACGACCGCTTTCGGATGGATTGGGGCGAGGTCGGGGCCTGGACGGAAAAGGCCGCCGGCTGGTTGACGGCGCAGGGTTTCCCGCGCGCGGCGCCGGTGGTCGGCTGGCTGCCCAATTGTGTCGAATGGAACCTGTTCCGCATCGCCTGCGAGCGCGCCGGGCTTTTGTTTATCCCGGTCCCTGCGAGCCAGGGAAAGCGCGAGCTTGCATCGATCGTCGAACGCGCAAAACCGGCCCTGTTGGTCTCCAAGGAGCGCTTCCGCAGCCGCGACTATGCGGCCGAGTGCGACGAGATTTGCGCGCGGCTGGATCAACCGCCGATGCGCCTGACCCTACCGGAGGACGCGCTGCCGCCACTTGCCGGCGCGCCGGCCGCGCCGCAGGCCGCGCTGACTCTTGACGAATTGGCGCACGCCTTGCCGACCAGCGGCTCGGAGGGCATTCCGAAACTTGCTCTATATACCGCCCGCGCAGCAGGCCTGCGCGGCGTTGCCCAGATCGAGCTGCTTGGCCTTGAGCCCGGTGATGTCCTTCTGGTGCTGTCGCACGGCACCGGGCCGGCCCGGCCCGCCTGGCTCGGCGCGCCGCTGATCGGCGCCTCGATCATTGCCATGCCTATATTCGCGGCCGACAAGGCGGTCGAGCTGATGCGGTGCGAGCACCCGACGATGGTCTGCGCCACGCCGACCCAATTGGCGATGATGGCGCCCCTGTTCGACGATGCGGCCCTTTCCGGCCTCAGGCTCTGGTACACATCAGGCGCGGTGGTGCCGCCGAGCCTTGCGGAAGAGCTTGAAGGTCTGAGCGGCGCCCCGGTGGTTTCCACCTATGGCGGCGCCGATTTCGGCGGCTGGGCCTCACCGGCCCCGGACGACCCGTCTGCGGTGCGCCAGCGCACGGTCGGGCGCCCGCGCGGCGGCAGCGAGTTCCGCATCGTCGATGATGATGGGTGCGACGTGGCGCAGGGCGAAGTCGGAGAGCTGATCGGACGTGGCCCCTGCTGCGTCGCCGGCTATTTCGGTGAAGAGGGGCGCGACCGCTGGCACGAGGGCTGGTTCCACACCGGAGATCTCGCCTGTATGGACCCGGAAGACAACATTGCCATCGTTGGACGGGTCAAGAATGTCATCGTGCGCGGCGGCGACAATGTGCTGCCGGTCGAAATCGAAGCTTTGCTCAAGACGCATCCCTTGGTCGGCCAGGTCGCGGTGATCGGCATCCCCGACCGGAGGCTCGGCGAACGGGTCTGCGCCTGCGTGGTTCCGAGGGACGGGGCGCGAATCGATCTTGAAGAACTGCGGCAACATCTGCGTGGCCAGGGAGTCGCCCACTACAAGTCGCCGGAGCGGCTGGTCGTGCTCAATGCCATGCCGACGGTCAGCGACAAGGTGGACCGGCGTGCCCTGGCATCACTGGTCGCGGGCCGAGAGGCGAAGGTGTAAGGCGGTTTTTTTGCGGCTTTGGGGGGAGCGCGGTTTCAGGGACTGTGGCCGGAAGCCGCGAAAATTCGCGGGGAGAACGATAATCAACGAAGGGAGAGGACAATGAAAGAGCTGTTGCGGCTGCTGTTGACGGCGGCCTTTTTGACCGGCGCGGGGGCGCCGGTGCTGGCGCAGAACATTCTGGTGCTCGGCGGCAACCCGCCGGGAAGCCTGTTCTACACGCAGGCCCAGGCGCTCGCCGCGGTCATCACGAAGCATACCGACCTGAAGGTCGACGTGCTGCCGCAGGGCGCCACCACCTGGTACCCGATGCTAGGCACCGGCGAGGTCGATCTCGGCGTCGTCAGCCCGGTTGACGCCTACCTCGCCTACAAGGGCATCTCGCCCTACGACGCAAGCACCGGCGGCAAGGGCTTCGAGATGCGCACGGTGATGCTGGGCTCCCTCAACAATCTGGGCATCGTCGCCGCCAAGGATGCAGGCATCGAGCAGATGGCCGACCTGAAGGGCCACAATGTCGTGGTTGACTACGGCGCCTTCGTCGCCTCCTCGCTTTCCGGCTACTCTGCCCTGGCCGCTGGCGAGGTCAGCCCCGACGATGTGACGATCGTCAAGGTGGGCAGCTATCCGCAAGGCGTGCAGGCGGTCATCGAGGGTCGCGCAGACGCGGCCGTCGGGTCGCTCGGCTCCGGCGTCATCCGCGAACTGGATTCGGCGCGCGGCGCCAAGTTCCTGTCGCTGCCCAACACACCCGAAGCGCTCAAGCGGGTGCGCGAGGTGGCGCAGGGGTTCAGCCTCGGCGAAGTGGCGAAGGGCCCCCCGGGGCTCGTGGAGAATACCGTCATGCTGCAGTATCCGGTGACCATCATCGGCCGCGCCGACCTGGAGCCGGAGGCGCTGAAGGCGGCCATCAAGGCGCTGTACGAGCATTACGAGGAGCTGGGGCCGGTGCATCCGAGCCTGAAGAGCTGGACTCCGGACCGCTTCGCCAGTACCGCGGCGGTCATCCCCTACCACCCGGCGGCGATCGAATATTACCGCGAGGTGGGCCTTTGGACGCCGGAAATGGACGCCCATCAGGAGATACTGCTCAAGCAGTGACGACCAAGATCGGGGGCCCGACCATCCGGGCCCCCGGTTAGAGCGAGCCACGAACGGGGCCCGTTGTGCTCACTGATAAACGAGACCTGTCCGGGCCTTGGGCCCTGATTGCGCGCCTGCTCGCAGGGTTGCTGCCGCTGGCGGCGGCGCTTTACGCTTTCGACGTCTTTTCGCGCTTCGGGCTGCTCATCTACAAGGAGCAGTTCCTCGGCTTCTTCCTCGCAATCTGCCTTATCGTCACCTTCATCTGGGTTCCGCTGCGGCCAGGGCTGCATGCGGACCGGGTCCCCTGGTACGACGTGCTGGCACTCGTCGCGTCGGCTGCCGTCGGCATCTATTTCGTCGGCTACTACCATGTGCTGGTATCGGAGTTCGGCTTCCTGACCACCGACAAGATCGTGGCCAGCGGCGTCGGATTGTTGCTGCTGATCGAGGCGACCCGCCGCCAGGCCGGTACAGCGATCTGCGCCATCGGCGTCGTCGTTCTGCTCTACGCCTATTTCGGCCGCCATCTGCCGGGCCTGCTCGAGGTGCGCCCGCTGCGCTTCGACCGGCTCTTGATCTACACCTACATGGGTCAGGGCAACGTCTTCGGCATACCACTCTACGTCGCCGCCTCGATCGTGACGGCATTCCTGTTCTTCGGCAAGGTTCTGTTCGGGGTCGGCGCCGGAAAGTACATATCGGACCTTGCCTTCGCCGTCGTCGGCCACCGCCGCGGCGGGCCGGCCAAGGTGGCGGTGGTCGCCAGCGCGCTGTTCGGCTCGCTCTCCGGCAGCGCCTCGGCCAACGTCGCCACCACCGGCATGGTCACCATCCCGATGATGAAGCGGAACGGCTATACGCCGTACGAAGCCGCCGCGATCGAATCGGTGGCCTCCACAGGCGGGCTGATCCTGCCGCCGGTCATGGCCGCGACCGGATTTCTCATCGCCGAATTCCTCGACATCTCCTATGCCGAGGTGGCGCTGGCCGCCCTGTGGCCGGCGCTGCTGCTGTATGCCGGCCTGTTCATCCAGGTGGACCTGGAGGCGGCGCGCCGCGGCATGCGTGGCGTCGCGGTGGACGACCTGCCGCCGATGCGGGAGGCGCTACGTCACGCCGCGCCCTTGGTGTTTCCGGTCGGGCTGCTGCTCTACATGCTGTTCGGGCTGCATTGGCGCCCCGAGGCGGCGGGCCTCGCCGGAACCGCGGCGATAGCCGCCTTGAGCCTCGTTCTGAAGGAGTTCCGCAGGCCGCTGCGCGCCTTTCTCGACATGGTGGTGGAGACCGGCGAGGCGGTGGTCTATGTCGCGCTGATCTGCGCCGTCGCCGGGCTAGTCATGGGGGTCCTGGGCATCACCGGCCTGGGGACAAACATGTCGCAGGCCCTGGTGCAGGCCTCCGGCGGCCAGGTGTGGCTGCTCCTGCTGCTGGCGGCGCTGGGCAGCATCGTGCTCGGCATGGGTGTTCCGGTCACCGCCACCTACATCATCCTGGTGGTCCTGGTCGGTCCGGCGTTGATCCAGGGCGGCGTGCCGCCTCTGGCGGCGCATCTCTTCGTCTTCTATTTCGGCACCCTGTCCTTCCTTACCCCGCCGGTGTGCATCGCCGTGTTCGTCGCCGCGGCGATCGCGGAATGCCCGCCGATGCGCACCGGCTTTCTCGCCGTGCGGATGGCGCTCGTCGCCTATCTGCTGCCCTTTGTCTTCGTCTTCAATCCGGCGTTTCTGCTCGACGGCGGGACCGGCGCCATCATCAACATGATGCTCGGCTCGGTGCTCGGCGTGTTCATGCTCTGCGCCGGTGTTGTCGGCTTTCTCGGCCGCCCGCTGTCGCTCCTCATGCGCGTGCTGATGGTGGCGGTCGGGATTGCGGCGCTGGTCGAGGGAGCACAATCGTGGCTTTGGCTCACCGGCGCCGCGGTGGCGGCGGTGGCGCTGGTGGGGATCAGCACGCGCAGCTTAACAATCAATCGCTCAGCGAAGGAAACCAGCCCATGAATGTCGCATCACGCTCCAAGCTCAAGGACATGCGGACCTGGATCGCCGAACTGAAGGAGGCCGGCGAGCTGATCCGCGTCGACAAGCCGGTCGATCCGCTGACCGAGATGGGCGCTCTGTTGTATCAGTGCCGCGAGAAAGCGGTCCTGTTCGAGAACCTGCCGCATGGCTGGCGCTCGCTCGGACAGGCGCCGGCCAATGTCCGCCATGCGGCGATCGCCTTCGGGACGAGCGAGGAAAATCTCGTGCCGCTGGTCGCCGAGCGGCTCGGCACCTGCGTGCCGCCAGTGATGGTCGATGATGGTCCGGTCAAGGAGGTGAAGCTCAAAAAGGGCGAGTTCGACCTGACCGAGCTGCCGGTGCATGTCGCGGGCAAGCGCGACGGCGGGCCAGTGATCGGCTCAGGCCTGGTCGTCACCAAGAACCCGGATACGGGCCAGCGCAACTTGAGCTTCCACCGGCTGCAGATCAAGGGGCCGGACAAGTCGGGCATCCTGCTGGTGCCGCGCCATTCGTGGAAGAACTATCTCAAATACCAGGCCCGCGACGAGGCGATGCCGGTCGCCGTCATCATCGGGCACCATCCGCTATACTACATGGCCGCGGCGACCACGGCGGCCTACGGAACCGACGAGCTGGGGATCGCCGGTGGCTATCTCGGCGAGGCGGTGCGGCTTGTGAAGTGCGAGACGGTGGACCTGGAAGTGCCGGCGGATGCCGAGCTGGTGCTTGAGGGCCACGTGCCGCCGCATATCCGCGAGGACGAGGGACCGTTCTCCGAGTTCCAGGACTATTACCTGACCGGCACCGGCAAGAACCCGATCGTCGAGTATCAGTGCATGACGCGGCGCAAGGACGCCATCTTCAAGAGCCTGCAGAACGGCTCGGAGATGGAAGGCTGCGTGTTCCACAAGGTGCCGCAGAGCGCCACCATCCTGCGCCGCCTGCGCAATGTCGGCGGCGGGCCCGAGGTGCACAATGTCATGGTGCTGCCGGGCATCTTCGCCGTGGCGATCCAGATGACGCCGCGCTTCTACGGCGAGGCCAAGAACCTGATGATGGCGGCGCTTTCGTCGGAATATCTGCACCCCAAGATCGTCATCGCCGTCGACCCGGACGTCGACATCTTCAATCATTCCGAGCTGTTGTGGGCGCTGGCAACGCGGGTGCACCCGGAAAAGGACGTGGTCGTCATTCCCGGCACCCACAACCACCCGATGGACGCGGCTCTGGCCGAGCTCGGCGCCGCCGGCACCGCGCTGTGGCAGCGCTTCGGCTCGAAGATGATGATCGACGCCACCATCCCGCCGCCGGCTGACGCGGAAGCGCGGGACAAGTTCGAGCGGGTCCGCCCGCACAAGCCCGACTTGAAGCTGGAGAACTTCGCCGCCAAGGAGTCCCTGCCGCTCGTGCGTGCGCTCTCGCCTTTGTTCTTCGGCTCCAGGCTATTGGACTAGGAAGGCAACGGCACCCAACGCAGCCCGAAGCATTTTTCATCTCCGCGGAATAACCCCATCAGCCCTTAAAGGTGGGTCGGCGCGGGTGGACGCAGTCCTTGAAATCGGCGAATCCCTTCCACGCCGGCTCGGTCGGTTCACGGCCGGGTCGTGGCGTATAGATCGACGGTTCGGTCAACTGCATGGTCGGGATGTAGCGCGGGCAATTCGGGAAGATTGCCCTGGCTGCGACACGAACGATGAGCTGCGCGCCAACGGTTCCGGCAACAAGCGGATCGTCGGGGCTCAGCGTCGCCTTGCCGTTGACCCGCAAACGCCGCGGCGTGCCGTGCATGGCGATGAAAAGCATGCCGACGTAGGGATTGACCAGAATATTGCCGAGGCTCTTGAACATGCCGTTCCCGTCATAGTCGGGAAACGCCAATTCGGACGGTCCCGTGACGCGCACGAAACCCGGCATGCCGCCCTTGAAGGAGCAATCGGGCCGTCCCTCGGCATCTGCTGTCGCGAGGAAAAAATACTGTGCACCTTCGATAAACGCCTTGTCGTCCGGCGTGAACTGCGTGCGCGTGAATTTTTCCAGACGATCGGAAATCCGACGGCTGTCGAACTGATCCTGCAGCCGGCGGTTCCCCTCGTGATACATGATGCTGTCGATCATCAATCCTCTCCCGCGCTGACGCTGCGGCTTGGCCGGGACGCCGTGATGGAGGCGATTGTTTGTCATTCGTCCCACGCTTGCACCAACGTTTGATGAGCGATCTTGCCGTTCTTGAGCTCGAGCATCGCAAGGCAGAACACCTTTGCTCCGTCAGGATAGGTGCAAGCCTGAGAGAACGCGAGCCGATCACCCTCGGCCGCGCTGAAGTTCACTTCATGCGTCATCGCGCGGCTGCAGATGTCGTCCCAGAAGGTCGTAATCGCCGATTTGCCGCGGACTTCGCGCGGCCGGCTCGGCGGATTGTTGCGATCGATGACGCGCACCACGGCGTCATCGGCATAAAAGCTCGCCAGCATGCGCCCGTCTCGGCTTTCGATGGCCTGCTTAATCGCTGAACCGGTCACGCCGCCCATTTTCAGGTTCATGATCTCCTCCTGTTCTGATTTCGGACATGCGCGTAGGCAAATCTTCGCCTCGCTTCTTGCACAGGCATCCCACCCTCACGGAGCGAGAGTGGGATGCTCGCGTGAACGTCACTTTTGTGCGCTCTTGGCCTTTTCGCCGGCGAGACGCAGGACGGCGTCCGTCTCGCGTTTGAAGCCGTCAAGATCGACCTGCATGCCGTTGAGCACCGTGCTCCAGTGGCGCACGATCGCCGCCATGGCGACGGCCTCGCGTATCTCCTCTTCGCTGGCGCCGTTGGCTTTGGCGGCCGCCGTGTGGAAGTAGACGCAATACTGGCAAGGGATTTGCGACGCCAGGGCGAGGCCGATCAGCTCCTTGGTCTTGCCGTCGAGCTCGGTATTCGGATTGAGCTGGACCGACTTGAACTCGGCCCAGGCCCCGGCGATGCCGACTTCCGGGAACAGCTTGAAGAAGCTTGGTACCATTCCGAGCGTCTCGTCGATGTCGCGATACGTCGCCTGCGCGGACATATCCTCCGCCGACGCGACGGGCGCCATGAGACTGATCGCGCCCAGCGATACTGCGGTCACGACCGTGATCAGAAGTCCAGTGGATTTGCGCATGTTGGTCTCCATCAAGTGATGCCCCCACGCTTCCACTACTAATCCGATCGAAGACGGCCCGCTTCGCCCGAACGGGCCATTCCGCCGATGGCCCGTTCGGGCCATATCGCCAATCAGCCAACCGGTGGCCGGGCCGCCATGGCCGCGGCGGCCGCGCGCGTCGGCAGATCGAGTTTCACCAGGATATTGGCCACGTGGCGCTTGACCGTATGCTCGCTGAGATCGAGGCGCTCGGCGATCGCCGCGTTGCTGAGCCCGTCCGCGACAAGCGCGAGAACCTCGCGTTCTCTTCCGGTGAGCGCCTCCAAGTTCGGCGTCTTGGCGGGGCGTGTGACCGGCTCCAGATGCTGCTCGACCATGACCGAGAACAGGCGCAGCCGTCCATCGCCTTCATTGATGTGCTCGATAGGGCGCTCCACGAAGTGCAGTCCGGAGCCCGAGACAAGATCGCTGACGACTCCCGACACCAGCACTTCGCCGGCGTCGGCATATGTCGAAATCCGCTCGGCCACATGCACCGCGTACCCCGAGAGCGCGCCGTCATGAATTTCCACTTCCCCCGTATGAACCCCGGCCGCAAGCCTGAGCTTGAGCGCATCGGCCGCGTCGCGAAGCGCGAGCGCGCATCCGATTGCACGCGCCGGCCCATCGAACCGTGCACAGATTTCCTCCGCGCCGACGACGACCGTTTCTCCCTCGAAGCGCGCAATCGCGTCGGCCGTGGCCTGGCGGAACCGGTCGAGACGTTCGCGCCAATGCCCGTCGCCCAGTCGCCGCGCCAATCGCTCGGGCGCGACCAGACGCGCGACCAGAATCGTCACCAGTACGCGATGGTGGGACGGCGCCGGCCGGACGCCGGTGACGAATTCCTCGATCTCGTCGACGATACGGTCGATATCGCCGATCCAGATCGGATGGTCGCGCCCCCGCAGTTCGACAAATCGCGCGCCGCCGATCTTCTCGGCGAGATGGCGGCCGCCGGTGAACTTGACCCGCCCGTCTTCGCGCCGGTGCATGACGAGGGTCGGAACGCGGATGGCCTCGAGGACGTTGCGCACGTCGATTTGCGCGTTCATACGGGCCAGCGCGACGGCGGCGGTGGGGCTCGCGGACAGCCGCTCGAACCGAGCCCACCATGCCTGAAAGCGGGGATCCTTTGCCCGCTCCGGGGCGAAATTCGGCAGGCTTGCGCCGCTGCCCCAGGCGCTTTCGACATCGCGGATGAACTCTGCGTGCGCCGCACGGCCCATGACCGAGGTTTGGAAATGCGCATAGCCGCCGTAAAGCACCAGGGCGCGCGTCCGCGCTGGATAAGCGGCGGCAAACAGGATCGACATTGAGGCGCCCTCTGCAGCGCCCAGCAGCACGGCGCGCCCGCTGCCGGCGGCATCCATGACCGCGCGAACATCATCCATACGCACTTCGAGGGTGGGTAGATGACGCGTGTCAACTCGATCGCTGAGGCCGGTGCCTCGCTTGTCGAATTGGATCACGCGGCTGAAGGCGCTGAGCCGCCGCAGCAGCCGGCCATAGCCGGGGTCCTCCCAAAGGACGTCGAGGTTGGAGATGAACCCGGGGACGAAAACAAGGTCGATCGGGCCGTTGCCGACCACCTGGTAGGCAATCCGGACTTGGTCGCTGTTGGCGTAGCGGGTCTCGGGGGGGGTCACGGCGTAGCTGTTTTGCCCGGTTTCCACATTGAAAGTATAGCACCGATGGCAATTTCCCTGCCTGGGCGATGCGGAACGGCTTCTCCCGCCTTACCGTCCGCTCCGGATTATATCCGGCTGTACTGGCACCGCCACCCGCAAGCCAGCTCGCCAGCCCTAAGCCGACGAAATCGACTTCAGCGCCCGGTCTGCGCCTCATTACCGGCCTACCACGGCGAAAGGCGGGACGGCTGAACCGTGACGCCTTCTGCCATCATCCGGGCCGGTTCGAGGGAGCCTCTGGGGAATGTCGGCTTTACTGCATTTTCATTTTGGACTTGAACTCTCGGCACATTGGGGTGCAGTTCCCCTGGATTTTCGTGACCCGGGCTGCCGCATAGCGGTAGCGGACAGACCGAGCGGGCGGCGGCATGGGAGCGGATCCCCGCCCGGTGTCTCCCTCGCGCAGTTTCGGTAGAACCCCCTGGCGGATTGCTTTCCCCATGTTGAAAACCGGTCCGCATCGACGCCTGCCCGCAATTTCGGATGCGACGAAGGGGGCGTTGTATATGACGGCCGCCGCCTTCTTTTTCGCGCTCATGAATGCCCTTGTGCGGATGGCAACCGCCGACCTGCCGCCTCTGGAAGTCGCCTTCTTCCGCAATCTGTTCGCTGTGGCCTCGATGCTGCCATGGATGCTGTCGAGCGGCTTTCCCGCCTTCTACACCCGTCATTTCAGGCTTCACTTGGCACGTGCCGTCGTCGGCGTTATCGCGATGGGGTTTTGGTTCACCTCGCTCGCGCTCGTACCGTTGGCGGACGCCGTGGCGCTCAATTTCACCATGCCGCTTTTTATCGTTGCCGGGGCCGCGATCATCCTCCGGGAGAAAGTCGGACTGCGCCGCTGGAGTGCAACCGCCATAGGCTTTCTCGGCATGCTGGTGATCATGCGGCCCGGGATCGCCGAGGTATCCCCGGTCATGGCGCTACCCATCGTCGCCGCTATCTTCATGGCGGCGTCCGTCTTGCTACTCAAACATATGTCCGCCACCGTGCGCGCCGGGACGGCCGTGCTCTATTTGAACTTGCTGATGACGCCCTTGTCGCTGGTGCCGGCGGCCTTCGTGTGGGTATGGCCGCATGGGCAGGATTACGTCATTCTCGCAGCCCTCGGCGTCCTGGCAACGCTGGCGCATCTTGCGCTCGCCCGTAGCCTTGCGACCGCGGATGCGTCGGCGATCATGCCTTTCGACTATACGCGCCTCCCGTTTATCGCGCTGTTCGCCTTCCTGCTGTTCGGAGAGGTCGCCGAAGTCTGGACATGGGTGGGCGCCGCGATCATTGCGGGCTCCGCATTCTATATCGTCCGGCGCGAAGCCGCCCTGGCCAAGAAAAGAGACGCGATGCCGCCCATCCCGCCCGTGACCGCCGACCGCTGATCGGCAAGCGGCCCGATGCGGATGTCCGAAGCGAGCACCGCGTCCTGACCGTAGCGCTCGCGCAACGCGGGAACGAGCTCCGAGCCGATATGACCAAGAGCGCCGGTGACCAATTTTCTTTGCATAGGCCCTTGCTCCCGTGTCAACCCCCGTCAAACCCATTCTAGGGTCATGCTTGAAAGCAGCGACTCGGCTTCATTAATCTGACAAGATCATCATGAGGCACACATGCTCAAGCACATATCCACCGAAGACGTCGAACGGATCGCGCAGCTTGCCAAGGCGGCCCGCGACGCACGCGACGTGATCCTTAGCGAGGTTCGCGAGCAGGACTTGGGACAGCCAAAGCCGGCGCGTGGCGAGCACAACCCCGCCGCGGCGCTGGGGCTTGATCCGCTGCCCTTCGACCATCCCGCGCGCAAGGCGTTGCGGCAAACGATCGCTGCGCTGTCGACCGACGCGCGGCGCGAGCTGCAAGCGCTCGTTTGGATCGCCCGCGGCGACTACGGCGCCGCGCAGTGGGACAAGGCGTTTGCCGACTCAGCCTCAATCGTCGACCTTCCCGCGGCCCAGCTCACCAGCGAGGCCGACCTGCACGAATTGCTGATGAAGGGCCTCTACGAGCTGAAGCTGAGCTAAGCCAGTGGGCACTCGTGCGGCCCTCAGGGGCCCGCGCGAACCAGCTTCGCGAAAGTCGCGATTCAAGCCGCCTCAGCCCCGGCACTTTCTATCCGATGCCGCACAGCCTGGAGCGCAAGGGCTATCTCACGTCGCGGCGGGAGGGGACAGGCAAACGGTCGC
Organism: Hyphomicrobiales bacterium; assembly: GCA_030688605.1. Classification (NCBI taxonomy): domain Bacteria; kingdom Pseudomonadati; phylum Pseudomonadota; class Alphaproteobacteria; order Hyphomicrobiales; species Hyphomicrobiales bacterium. The sequence continues at coordinate 9,763 of JAUYJB010000163.1, read as the reverse complement.
GGCGATTTTACTCGATCACGCCGAAGGGTCGGGACGCCCTGATCGACGCCAAGGAGAAAGTGAAGGAGCTCTTCGGCGAGTTGTTCGAAGCCCGGCAAGGACCGCAACGTTCTTAATTTCGCCGCTTGGCCATCTCTCGATAAAGGGCCTCGGGGCTAACAGTGGGAGCGCGAAGCTGGCCAGCTTCGCTTCGAAACGGACCGGCGAATCGGGGCGAGCGGTTTAATATGCGGTGCAATGGATAGTGGGGCGCCAGGGGTTCCTGGAATGCGATTTCTGACCGTGGCGGATGCCGTGCCTGACATATATTGTCACAAAAAAATCGCCTCGCTGGGAACCTTCGGCGAAATGTGGGCCTTCTAATAGCCGCAGCAACAGAGTCTTTGGTAATCAAGCGTTGCCTCCGCAACGCGAGGTCATTCAGGAGCAACAAACATGAAACGCTTGGCACTATCCGTCGCGGTCGCAATTGCCGTAGCGCCGTACACGTCATTGGCGGAAACGCAACAGCCGTACGCAGGTCTCGAGACGCGGACCATAAAGAGCCTCTCCGACAAGCAAATCGCCGATCTGAAGGCCGGCCGCGGCATGGGGCTGGCACTCGCCGCCGAGCTCAACGGCTATCCGGGTCCCGTGCATGTCCTCGAACTTTCCGAATCCCTGGAGCTGTCGGAGACGCAGCGGGTCAAGGTGCAGGAGCTCCATGCGGCAATGAGGGCCGAAACGGTTCCGCTCGGCGAAAGGTTGATCGCGCTGGAAGCCGAGTTGGACCGGCAATTCGCCGGCAAGGCCGTGACCGAGGCAAGCCTCGTAGCCACCACGCGGGCGATCGGCGCAACGCAGGCGGCGCTCAGAGCGGCTCACCTGAAGTATCATCTTGCGACCATCGAGGTACTGGTGCCGACACAGCTCCGGCGGTACGCCGAACTGCGGGGCTATGCGGGCGGCGCGCCCGCCGGGCAACAGCATGGGGGCCACCAGCACCGATGACCCGCACGGTCAATCGACGGTCAATCGCAACTTGACACGCATCAAAGGATTGGACCGGTAAGCGAGTAGAAATATCGAGGCTGCACCCGGGATGGTCTCGCGGCATGCAATTTTGAGATGCGCCTTACTCACGGTGACAATTTGTCAAACGGCTCGCCCCCCCGCGAGCAAGAGCGGGACGGTGCCCGGCTCGTCTGGACGACGGCGCTGATCGCGGCGATATGGGTCGCCTCGGATCTCGGATACTACTTTCTGTTGCCGGCGCTTGGCATCAAGCCCGACTACAATGCGGGTTCCATCGCCATCACCCTGTATTACGTCTTCTGGGCCGGAATCGCCGTCATCGCGTTCTGGCCGCAATACGCCAGCTGGTCCCGCTACACCAGATGGGCCACCTTCGAAAACCGGCTGGCGAGCTTTGTCGTCTGGTTCCTGGCTTTCGCGGGCGCCGTGCTGTTCGCCGGGTACGTCCTTCCCGCCTTGCCTCCATTCAGCCCGCGCGGGGTCAATCCGCCGGAGCTCCCGCTCGCCACGCCATGGTACTTTCTGCCGAAATCCGTCGAGATCCTGTTTCAGCAGCTTCTCGTCGTCGCCCTCGTTCTCACCCTATCGGCTCAGAATCACAGCCTTCGAAAAATATCGATCACCTGCGCGGTCCTGTTCGGCGGAGCGCATCTTCTGCTCGCGTTCGGCGACGTGCCCTGGGGCTATGTGGCGCGGTTTGCGACCCTGGCGGCCGTCTTCGGGTTCGCCTTTCCTTATCTTATCCTGCGCGTGCCGAATGGCTTGGCCTATTCCTATGTCACCCATTGGGGGTACTACGCCATGACCGTCGTGATGGCCCGCACGCTGGGGCCGGGGGCGATTCCCGATTTACTGAAACGGCTGTTGGATTGGTCCTAGTCGGCTGTTGAAATACGGCGATCGAGCCACCGCAAACACCTCTCCCCGGTGGGGAAAGAGCCTGCCCCCGACCTGATCGGGGGCACCCCGCCATAGCGGAGCGAAGGCGGGCGGCTGAGGGGGCTTGGGAGTTTCAATAGCTCACGCATGTCCCCCCTCACCCTGTCCCTCTCCCCACGGGGGCGAGGGGGCGCTGTGTGGGCTTCCATCGCACATTTTCAACAGCCTGCTAGTGGCCGCCGGCGGTGACCGGGTCAGGCCGTTTTCTCGACCGCGGGGCCCAGCTCCTCGATCATCTGCTCGCGTATGATGAATTTCTGCACCTTGCCAGTCACCGTCATCGGGAACTCCTCGATCTCGCGCGGAAAGATGTTCTCGCCGCCGCGGATCAGCATCTCCTTGGTGCGGTCGAGGATGTTGCACCTAGTCGTTTTGCGCCGCCGTTTCCTGATACCGCTTGAGCGAGGCTTCCGGCGTCGCATAGGCCTCCTGCAGCGCCACGCTCCAATAGCGCAACTCCTCGAGCGCGATCGGCTGCCCGGTCACCGCACAGCGCACGAAAGCCCCCGGCGAAAGCACCTCGAAATCGCCGTTGCCATAGCGCAGCTTCGCTTCGTCCTGGCGCTGGAAGGATCTTTCGAATCGGTTCATCGGCGGCTCGCTTGGGTCCAGAGCGAGATACATATCGTGCGGCGAAAGATTTTGCCAACCCCAACTTGTCCGAGGGTGCCAAAGCCTAGAACAGCGAGCCCTGCGGGCCGGGATCAGCCGGCTTCCGGGTCGCCAGACGGCGCTTGCCGCCGCCCGGTCCCGGCGCCTCATGCGCGGTCGCGCCGATCGTGCCGTCGGCGAACTCGATCTCCAGCTCCGCGCCCGGCGCCACCGCGGCGGCGCTGCGCACGACCTTTCTGGCCTCGTCGCGGACGAGCGCGAAGCCGCGCCTGAGCACGTTCTCGTAGCCGAGCGAGGCGAAAAGCTTGACCGCCGCATCGAGCCGGCGCCGCTGCTCCTTGAGCTGGCGCGGCAGGGCGCGGCCGGCGCGGGCGCCGAGTTCGGCGATACGTCCGCCCTCGCGGCTGAGCCTCTGGCTCAGGGCCGCCGGCGCAAGGCGCGCCGTGGCGCGGGCAAAGCGCACGCCATGGGTGTGGGTGTTGGCCCGCAGCGATTGCGTCAGCCGGCCCGCCGCCATGTCGAAGCGCTGTCGCGGCAGGGCCAGGAGTTCGCTCAGTCTCGGCAGGCCGCGGGCGGCGCCGCGCAGCGCGGTCCTGCGTTCGGAAAAATAACGCAGCCCGGCGCGCGCCATGCGCCGGGCAAGATCGTCGACGGCGGCGATGAGCTCGGCGCGCACCGGCACCGCGATCTCGGCTGCCGCCGTTGGGGTCGGCGCGCGCACATCGGCGACAAGATCGATCAAGGTCCAGTCGGTCTCGTGGCCGACCGCGGCGATGACCGGGATCGTGCTGTCGGCAACCGCGCGCACGACGATTTCCTCGTTGAAGCCCCACAGCTCCTCGACCGAGCCGCCGCCGCGGGCGACGATGAGCACATCCGGGCGCGGGATCCTGCCGCCCGGCTCAAGCGCATTGAAACCGCGGATGGCGGCGGCCACCTCCGCTGCACTGCTCTCGCCTTGCACGCGCACCGGCCAGACCACCACGCGGCGCGGAAAACGGTCGGCGAGCCGGTGCAATATGTCGCGGATGACGGCGCCGGTCGGCGAGGTGACGACGCCGATGACGCCCGGCAGATAGGGCAGCTTGCGCTTGCGCGCCTCGTCGAACAGGCCTTCGGCGGCAAGCTTGCGCTTGCGCTCTTCGAGCAGCGCCATCAGCGCGCCGACGCCCGCCGGCTCCAGCGAATCGATGATGATCTGATAGCTCGACCGGTTCGGATAGGTGGTGAGCCTGCCGCTGGCGACCACCTCCATCCCCTCCTCCGGCGGAAAGCGCAGCTTCTGGAACACGCCCCGCCAGATGACGGCGTCGATCCTGGCCGCCTCGTCCTTGAGCGCGAAATAGCAGTGGCCGGAGGTATGCGGCCCGCGATAGCCGGAAATCTCGCCGCGCACGCGCACATAGCCGAAATTCTCCTCGACCGTGCGCTTGAGCCGCGCGGAGAGTTCGGAGACCGAATATTCGGCGATATTGCTCGTTGCCTCGGCCAATGTTCCGGTGACTCCGTATTATCCCCAAAGCCGGCCCGAATGCGGTTCCGTTCGGGGCGCGCCGGTGATAGCACACAAGCAAGTGGGGCCGAAAGCAAGCAGGGCCGAAAGCGGGGGGCATTTCATGAAGGTACTGGTCATCGGCAGCGGCGGCCGCGAGCACGCGCTCGCCTGGGCGATCTCGAAGAGCCCGCTCTTGAGCGAGCTCGTTTGCGCGCCGGGAAATGCCGGCATGGCCGAGATCGCCCGCTGCGTCGACCTCGACGCCGGCGACCACGCGGCGGTGATCGCCTTCTGCCGCAATGCGGCGATCGACTATGTGGTGATCGGACCCGAGATGCCGCTCGTCGCCGGCCTCGTCGACGATCTGAGGCGCGCCGGCATCGAGGCCTTCGGGCCGAGCGCGGCGGCGGCCCGGCTCGAGGGCTCCAAGGGCTTCACCAAGGAATTGTGCCGCCGCAACGACATCCCGACGGCGCGATATCAGCGCTTCTTCGATGCGGAAAGCGCCGCCCAATATCTCAGGGAGGTTGGCGCGCCGATCGTCATCAAGGCCGACGGCCTTGCCGCCGGCAAGGGGGTCACCGTGGCCATGACCAGGGATGCCGCGTTTGCCGCCGTAGACGAAATCTTCGCCGGCAAGTTCGGCGCGGCCGGCGCCTCGCTGGTGATCGAGGAGCACCTTACCGGCGAAGAAGCGAGCTTTTTCGCGCTCGTCGACGGGCGCAGCATCCTGCCGCTCGCCACTGCCCAGGACCATAAGCGGGTCGGCGACGGCGACCACGGGCCGAACACCGGCGGCATGGGCGCCTATTCGCCGGCGCCGGTGATGACCGACGCCCTCTGCCGCGCAACCATGGACGAGATTCTGCGCCCGACCGTGCGCGCGCTGGCCGAAGCCGGTACGCCCTATTCCGGCGTCCTTTACGCCGGCCTGATGATCACCGAGGACGGGCCCAAACTGATTGAATATAATGTGCGTTTTGGCGATCCGGAGTGCCAGGTGCTGGTGATGCGCTTAGAGGACGACATCTTGCAGCTGATGCTGGCGGCGAGCCGCGGGATGCTCAAGAAAATGTCCGTCCACTGGCGCGAGGAGACGGCGCTGACCGTGGTCATGGCCGCCAACGGCTATCCGGGCAGCTATGAGAAGGGGAGCGAGATCCGCGGGCTCGAGGATGCGGGCGCGGACCCGGACGTGATGATCTTCCACGCCGGGACAAGGCGCTCGGACGGGCGCATCCTGGCCGATGGCGGGCGCGTGCTCAACGTCACCGCCCGCGGGCGCAGCGTCGCCGAGGCCCAGACCCGGGCCTATTCGGCGGTCGACAAGATCGACTGGCCGGAGGGCTTCTGCCGCCGCGACATCGGCTGGCGGGCGGTCGCCCGCGAACGGGCCGGCGGCTCACCGTGAGCGACCTGTTCAAAGGTTTCAACACCCATATCGTCGATACCGCCGGCGCCACCATCCATGCGCGCTCGGGCGGCGCCGGCCCGCCGCTCCTCTTGCTGCACGGCTACCCGCAGACACACGTGATGTGGCACCGCATCGCGCCGAAGCTCGCCGAGCGCTTCACCGTCGTCGCCGCCGATCTGCGCGGCTATGGCGACAGCTCCTGCCCGCCGAGCGACCCGCAGCGCTTCACCTATTCCAAGCGCGCCATGGCCAACGACAATGTGGAACTGATGGAGACCTTCGGCTTCAAGGATTTCCGCGTCGTCGGCCACGATCGCGGCGGGCGCGTCGCCTACCGCATGGCGCTCGATTTCCCCGACCGGGTAAACCGGCTCGCGGTCCTCGACATCATCCCGACCCATGCGGTGTGGGCGGGGCTGACGGCGGACAACGCCATGCGGCTCTTTCACTGGCTGTTCCTGGCCCAGCCGGAACCTTTGCCCGAGACGCTAATCGCCCGAGCGCCGGTGGAATTCTTCGACCGCATCTGCGCAAGCTGGACCAAGGCCGGCGACCTTTCCGCCTTTTCGGCCGAGGCGCTCACCCGCTACCGGCTGTCCTTTGGCGATCCCCTCCGCATTCATGCCGCTTGCGAGGACTATCGCTCCGGCCGGACCTATGACGACCGGGCCGATGCGGCCGACCGCGACGCGGGCAAGCAGATCGGCTGTCCGGTTCTGGCTCTGTGGGGAAAGGGCGGGCTCGCCGGAGAGGCGCAAACGCCGCTTGGCGTGTGGCGGGAGTGGGCCGGCAATGTCGACGGCGCGGAAATCGACGCCGGCCATTTTCTGCCCGAGGAAAACCCGGCCGCGACGGTCGAAGCGCTGATGGCCTTCCTGCGCAAATAGGCAAGGCCGTTGCTGCCTGGAGCTTGAGACATGAAAACGGCCCGGCAATCCACCATCGGCCTGGCGCTCGGCGCCGGCGGGGCGCGAGGTTTCGCGCATATCTCGGTTCTCGAAGCACTCGACGAGCTGGGGCTGAGGCCCGCACGCATCTCCGGCACCAGTATCGGCGCGATCATCGGCGCCGGTTACGCTTCCGGGCTCGCCGGCCGCGAGATCCGCGCCCATGTGCTCGAGGTCCTCGGCGATCGTGGGCGGGTGCTGGCCAAGCTGATGCAGCTCAGGCCGCGCCGCTTCAAGGAGTGGTTCGCGCGCGGCGTCCTCAATGCCGTTCAGTTGGACGCCGAGCGCATCATCGACCTCTTCGTCCCCGACAGTCTGGCCCAGGACTTCGGCGACCTGTCGACGCCGCTCTCGATCATCGCCACCGACTTCTACGGCTGGTCGGAATGCGAGATGACCGAAGGGCCGCTGCGCGCCGCGATCGCGGCCTCGATCGCCTTTCCGCCGCTGTTCACGCCGGTGATCCACAAAGGCCGCGTCATGGTCGACGGCGGCATGGTCAACCCGCTCCCCGCCGACAAGCTTGCCGGCAGCGACATCGTCATCGCGGTCGACGTGGTCAGCGGGCCGGCGCAGCGCGACGGGCGCGAAATCCCCACGCCCATGAACGCGATCTTCGGCGCAGCCCAGATCCTGATGCAGAGCATCATTTCCGAAAAGCTCCGCAGCGACCGCCCGGACATCCTGCTCAGGCCCGACGTCAACGAGTTCCGGGTGCTCGATTTCCTCAAGGTCCGCGCCATTCTGAAGGCCGCGGACCCGACCAAGGAGGAGCTGAAGCGCCGGCTGGAACTCATTCTAAACACTTCTTAGATCAATGGCTTAACGGCGTTCATTAAAAAAGTGTTTAAGCAGGGCGGCGGACTCCTTCTCGCCAATCCCGCCATAGACTTCCGGTGCGTGGTGGCAGCTGGGCGAGGAAAAGAATCGCACCCCATGCTCGATCGCGCCGCCCTTGGGGTCGGGGGCGCCGAAATAGAGCCGCCGCAATCTGGCAAAGGAGATCGCCGCCGCGCACATGGCGCAGGGCTCGAGCGTCACATGGATGTCGCAGCCGACGAGGCGTTCCGAACCGACGCGCGCCGCCGCCCGGCGGATGGCCAGGCACTCGGCATGGGCGGTCGGGTCGGGGACGGTCAGGGTCTCGTTGTGGGCTTCGCCGACGACCGCGCCGTCGCGACCGACGATGACGGCGCCGACCGGCACCTCGCCGAGCGCGGCGGCCTCGCGGGCAAGTTGGAGCGCCCGGTGCATGGGCGAGGGCTTGCCGCCGGCGCCCAGTTCTGAAAGTTTCTGCGGTTCCATCTGAGAGCGAGATAGCATGAGGAAGCCTCAAGCCGCCAAGCATAAACGAACCACGGCCGAGGTCGCCTCCCCGGGCGGCGGGCGCATCGCCAAGCTTCTCGCACGCGCCGGGCTTTGCTCGCGCCGCGAGGCGGAGCGCTGGATCGCTGAAGGCCGGGTCGCCGTCAATGGGGTGGTCCTGACCTCGCCGGCGATCAATGTCGCGCCCGCCGACAGGGTGACCGTCGACGGCAAGCCGCTGCCGCAAATCGAGCCGGCCCGGCTGTGGCGCTACCACAAGCCGAAAGGTCTGGTGACGACCCACAAGGACCCCGAGGGCCGACCGACCGTGTTCGCGCGATTGCCGGGCGACCTGCCGCGGGTGGTCTCCGTCGGCAGGCTCGATTTCAACACCGAGGGGCTGCTGCTCCTTACCAATGACGGGGCGCTGGCGCGGCTCCTCGAACTGCCTTCGACCGGCTGGCTCCGCCGCTATCGCGTTCGCGCCTTCGGCGGCGTGGCGGAGGCCGACCTTGAGCGGCTCCAACGGGGGCTGACCCTCGAGGGCGTGAAATACGGCCCGATCAGCGCCAGGATCGACCGGGTCCAGGGCGACAATGTCTGGCTCAGTTTGAGCCTGCGCGAGGGCAAGAACCGCGAGGTCAAGCGGGTGCTGGAGCATTTGGGGCTTAAGGTCAACCGGCTGATCCGCGTCTCCTTCGGCCCGTTTATGCTCGGCGATCTGGCGCCGGGCGCGGCAGACGAGGTCAAGCCGCGAGTGCTGCGCGACCAGCTCGGTCCGCGGCTTTCGCGCGCCGCCGGCGTCAGTCTCCCCGCGCCGCGCCGGGCGAAAAAAAGGGAGCGCTGAATCTCATGCGCATCGTCGCCGGACGTTTCAGGGGCGCGCATCTGGCAGGCCCGCGCGCCGGCGACACGTCGCTGCGGCCGACCTCCGACCGGCTGCGAGAGACGCTGTTCAACATTCTTGCCCACCGGGCCGACGGCGACCCGGTGCCGGCTGCGCGCGTGCTCGACCTTTTCGCCGGCACCGGCGCCTTGGGGCTCGAGGCCTTGTCGCGCGGCGCACGCTTCTGCCTGTTTGTCGAGGAGCGGGCTTCCGCGCGCGCCCTCATCCGCCGCAACATCGAGGCCCTTTCCTTGACCGGCGTCACCAAACTCTTCCGCCGCGACGCGACAAGCCTTGGGCCGGCCGGGACCCTCGGCCGTTTTTCGCTCGCCTTTCTCGATCCGCCCTATGGCAGGGGCCTGGCCGAGCGTGCGCTCGCCTCGGCGCGCGACGGCGGCTGGCTTAAAGACGGCGCCGTGATCGTGGTCGAGGAGGCCCGTACGGCGGGCTTTGCAGCCCCTCGAGGTTTCACCGAGACCGACCGCCGGCAAAACGGCGACAGCGAGCTGATTTTCCTATCCCACGAAAGTGCGCCCTGACTCCTGTCCATCCCCCTCGTCATCCCGGACAAGCGACGGCCCGGGAGCTCCCTTCTCCTCCTCGTCACCCGCGGGCTTGACCCGCGGGTCCATGAGGCAGCGCAGCGGATGCATCAGGACCGTTTGGATCCTCGGCTGCGCCGCATGGATTGCCGGGTCAGGCCCGGCAACGACGAATAACCATTCCCCTCCCCCTTGACGGGAGAGGGATGCGGAGCCTTGCCGGCCCTGGCCGGCTTAGGGGGAGCTGGGTGGGGGTGTGGCGGAGCCGCCGCATGGATTGCCCCCGGGTCTTGCTTCGCGAGCCCGAGGACAAGCTTTGCCGACCCCGAGGGCAGGCTTGTCAAGCCCGGCAGCGACGTGAGCTGGCGCGTGACGTTGCCTCGACGCCCGCGTCTAGCGCCTTCCGAACAGGCGCTCGATGTCGGCAAGCTTCAATTCCACATAGGTCGGCCGGCCGTGGTTGCACTGGCCGGAATGGGGCGTCGCCTCCATCTCGCGCAACAGCGCGTTCATCTCTTGCGCCGTCAGGCGGCGGCCGGCCCTGACGCTGCCGTGACAGGCCATGGTGGAAGCGACCGCGTCGAGCCGCTCCTTAAGCCGCACGGCAAG
>JAUYJB010000162.1 GCA_030688605.1 Hyphomicrobiales bacterium | reverse complement strand
AGCCGCAACACCGCCACGGCGCAAAAGAACCCGGCCTTCGGTGGGCCAAATCGGCCCACCGGGTTCGTTGCGGCGCTCGCCCGATATCCCGTATCGCGCGTCGCGGCCCGCGCCTGCCCGGATGAACCGATTTGGCCCATCAAATTGATTCCCTATAACCATGAACCGCTCTAGGGCATGTTCCGCAAAAGTGGCAACCGGTTTTGCGATAAGAACATGCTCAACCAAATAGATAGGACCAAAATCCGATTCGGATCAGGCGGATTTTGGTTTAAGCGCCGCGTCAGCCCTGAATCGACCCCGTCGAATGGGCCTCGTAAAACTGCTCGTCCTTGGAGGTCTTGCGCTTCGGCACCGGGTCCTGGCTGCGCCAATAGTCGGACGCCGCCCCGACGCCGCTGCCCGGCCGAAGCTTGACGCCAACGTCGAGCATCGCCATCTCGGCGCCTGCGATCGCGCCCATCAGCATGAGCTCGTTGAGGTCGCCCAGATGACCGATGCGGAACAGCTTGCCGGCAACCTTGGCGAGGCCCGCGCCGAGCGCCAGATTGTAGCGCCGGAACGCCACGTCAATGACGTGCGCGCCGTTGATGCCCTCCGGCAGCATCACCGCGCTGACGGTGTCGGAGTACCATTTCGGCTCCTTGGCGCAGAGCTTGAGGCCCCAGCCCTTGGTGACGGCGGCCCGCACGCCGGCGGCGAAATAGGCGTGGCGCGCGAAGATGTCGTCCAACCCCTCCTCGAAGATCATGTTGAGGGCCTCGCGCAGGCCGTACAGCATGGGCAGCGCCGGCGTATAGGGGAAATATCCGCCAGGGTTGCTCGCCATCATGTCGGCGAGATCGAAATAGCAGCGCCGCGATTTTGCGCTCTTCGTGGCTTCCAGCGCCTTGGGACTGACCGCCAGGATCCCCAGCCCCGCCGGCAGCATCAGTCCCTTCTGCGAGCCGGTGACGGCGAGGTCGACGCGCCACTCCTGCATGCGGAAATCAATGCTGCAGAGAGAACTCACCGCGTCCACGAACAGCAGGGCCGGATGGCCGGCAGCGTCCATCGCCTTGCGCAGCCCTGCGATATCGCTGGTCACACCCGTCGCGGTCTCGTTGTGGCAGGCGAGGATGGCCTTGATCTTATGCTTTTTGTCGGCGCGCAGCACCTCTTCGGTGCGCTCCAGCGGCACGCCCTCCCCCCATTCGACTTCCTCAATCTCGACGTCGAAATCGAGACGCTGCGCCATGTCGATCCACAGGTGGCTGAATTGGCCGAGCCGCGAGGCGAGAATCCTGTCTCCGGGCGACAGCGTATTGGTCAGCGCGGCCTCCCAGCCGCCGGTCCCGGATGAGGGAAAGACGAATACCTGCCCCTCGTCGGTCTTGAACACCTTCTTCAAATCGGCGAGTACGCTCCTCGAAAGGTCCGGGAACTTGGAGGAGCGATGGTCCTCCATCGCCACCAACATGGCGCGCTGCACCCGATCCGGGATGTTGGTCGGACCAGGAACAAACAGAAAATTCCGGCCAGTAGTGCGTCTCATGGGAATCCCCCTCGATTGCGTAACAGAAAAAGCCGGCGAACAGGCAGGCCTCACACGCATGCATAGCGCCGTCTGGGCGCCGCGGAAACTGTGTCTTGCATCGTGACGGTGCCCGCGACCATGAAACCGGGCCAATGGCAACCTACCCCAATTCCACTATCATATGCGAAATATAGCATATGAATTCGGTATAAGACACGATTCCTCGCCGCCTCTTGCGAGCGCGTGAACGGTCGTCTGAACGAGTATGGATAAGGACCGGCCGGTAGCCGGATGGCGGGGCAGTCCCCGATCGGGTCAGTCGCGGACCGGCGGATCGGACAGCGAACCGCCTTGTGCAAGCCGCTCCTTCAGTAGGTTGAGTCTTGCTTCAAGCGATGCCCCCCGCGCTTCTGTCGCGGCCTCGAGATTCACGTCCGGCGCCGCCGGCGCGGCTTCGGGCTCCACCGCCAGCTTGGCGGCGGGCGGTTCTTCCGCAGCGACGTTCTCCCGCTGCGTCCCGCCGCGGCTCGCGCCGGCCCCCTGGTCTTGCCACAGATTGACGGCATATGCGGCGCGCCAGCGATTGACCACCGCTTCGACATAGCTCCCGTTCTTCTGATTTTCTTTCCATTGATCGGTGAAGGCGGCGTTGCGGCCCCGGGGAAGCGCATCGGCCGGCAACTCGAGGAAGCGGAAACGCATCGGCAATGTCACGCCGTCGCCAAAGGCGATGGCTTCTCGTTCGCCGAGCGCCGGCAGGAATTCGAGCAGGCTGGCGGCCGCGTCGGAAATCGCCGCGCGGACGATATGCTGATCGTCCTCATTGGCCAGACGCAGAGAGAAGACGGTGCTGCATTGCGACAGGATCGTTGCGTCGAGCTCGCCCGGCCGTTGGCTTACGACGCAAAGAGACACGCTGTATTTGCGTCCCTCCTTGGCAATGCGGGCGATGGCCTGCCGCGTCGGCCGGAAGCCGAGCTTGGGATCGTTGGGAATATATCTGTGGGCTTCCTCGCAGATGATCGTGAGCGGCATGCGCCCCTCGCCCCACATGGCGAAATCGAACGACAGGCGGCAAATGACCGACACCAGCACGTCGACGACTTCCGACGGCAGGCCGGTCAGCTCCACGATGGCGACGGGCTTGGAGTTTACCGGGATGCGGAACAGCCGCCCGAGCACGGCGGCCATATGGTCCTGCGTTGCGGTCTTGCCGAACATGAAGGAATAGCGCGGATCGTTGGCGACGGTCTCGATGCGGGCCTTGAGCCGCTTATAGGGTCTCAGCGCATGTTTGAGCTCCAGGCTGCCCATGCGCTGGTCGATGACGTCGAGAAGATCGGAAAGGCGGTAGGGCGTCGGCGTATCCACGGTGAAGCCGGCCCCGGTCTCGACGCTGTCCTTGCGCAGGGCCAGATCGCTCGTCCTGCGCCTGTTGGAGGCGTATTTGCCCTTAACGATCGGAATCAGTTCGGCGAGAATGTCGACCTCGTCCTCGGCATCGACGGCATCGCCGATCATGACCTGGACGATTTCCTCGAAGTTGAACAGCCAATAGGGCAGGTCCAGATTGGCAAAGTTGATGACCTCGGCCCTGTCGCCGAACGCCGTCGCATATTCGCTGTGAGGATCGAGCAGCAGAATATGGGCGTTCGGGTTGGCGTCCAGTATGGAGCGCAGGATCCGCGCCACCGCGCAGGATTTGCCCGTGCCGGTCGTGCCGAGAACCGCAAAATGCTTGCCGAGAAGCTGATCCACCAGAACGCTGGCCGGTATGTTCGGATCCTGCGAAATGGTTCCCACCTTGATCGATTTGTGGGCCGGCGAATAGGCGAGTTCGAGATCGCGCCCCGAGGTCGCGTACGCCTGGTCGCCGAGCGAGGGGTGCCGGGTTACGCCGCGCCTGAAGGACTGAACCTCGCCTTGCGCGTCCAGCAACAGCTCGCCGACCAGCTCCAGCTCGAGAATGCGGACTTCCGATGCCGTCGATTCCGGCGTGGGAACCGGCACGCTTTGCGCCGAAACCAGGCCGAGAACCATCGAACTGGGCGTTCTCACCCGCAGCAGGGTTCCCATGACCGGGCGCAGGACGACGTCGGATTGCCGCCTGCCGCCCCCGGTGTCCTCCAACAGCACGATGGCCTGCGAGCCGCTGACTGAAATAATGCGCCCGACCGATTTCTCATGACCGACGATGGGCCGAACCGCTGTTGCTGCCTGGGACATGATCACGCCGCTCCGAGTTTTCGCGCATGAGCGTAGCTGGACGCGGATGCGCTCGCGCGCTCCGTTTCGCGGTTCGGTTCATCCGTTGCGGCCGAGCATGCCGGCAACGAGAGGGAGACCTTGGTCCCCGCGCCCTGCTTTGCGGTTATGCTCAGCCTGCCCCCATGCAGGTCCACCAGCGCCTTGGCGATGGCAAGGCCCAGACCGAGGCCTCCGGCCTCCGACTTGATCTCACCCTTGGCTTGGACGAAAGGCGCCGCCGCAATTTTCGCTTCGGCGGAACTCATGCCCTTGCCGGTATCCGAAAAAGTAATATCTACAGTATTATTGGCACCGGGTTGAGCAGACACGGTGATTATACCCTCAGGAGGCGTAAATTTCAGGGCGTTTTCGAGGATGTTATGAAACACCTGCTTCAATTTCACGATATCTGCGAAAATATTTGGCAAGTCTGGATCAATTCTCTCCTTGATGGTCGGCCGATTTTTTCCTCCAGTACCCGATAGCATCTTAATGCACGGCTGCAAAATCTCTTCAACGGATATTTCCTGGCGATCTACGACCATTGATCCACTTTGAATCTTAGATATGTCGATTATTTTGTTGAAAATATTGAGCAAATTCACAGAAGAATTATAGATGTAATCGGAATATTCCTTTATGCGGGCATGGCTGAGCTTGTTCTTCTCGGCGTTTCGCATGAATTCCGAAAAGCCGATGATCGCGTTAAGCGGCGTCCGCAATTCATGGCTCATATTGGCGATGAATTGCGATGTAACCTTGTTGGCGCGTTCGGCCTCCAGGCGTTTAGCCCGTTCGGAGACCTCCGCGCGATGACGCAGGACGGCACCTCCCATCAAGGATACGTAACCGGCGATTAGAGAATTGCGTCTCTTGCTGTTTGTAGCGAAGCGCAAGATTCTGCTCTCAATTCATTGCAGGTTCAAATTGCTAATAGCTTACGCTTGTCGCGATAAGAAAGCGTTAAGTCGAAGATCACATATAACCGACGAACACTTTAGATTTCGGAAGCCAAGACCGTCGCTCGGCTAGAGCCTTTCCGGTCCGCACACCGCCAGACCGATAAAATCCTTGCCTCGGCGCCGCCAACGCGGAATAAAGCCCGGTCTCATGTGCCGGCGCGGAATCATGCTAGGTTCGCGCAACTACGTAAGGGTTGGAACGTTTCATGCCGATCACGTGGCTTGATATCATCCTGTTGGCCTTCATGCTGGTCTCGGGACTGCTCGCCATGGCGCGCGGCTTTACCCGCGAACTCTTGTCGATCCTGTCCTGGGTGGTCGCGGCGCTGGTCGCCCTGTGGCTTTTTCCGCGCTACCAGGAGCAGGCCCGTGAGATGCTCAGCGGCAGTCCGAAGCTGCTCGCCGACGTCCTGCTCGTACTCGGCATCTTCCTGGTCACGCTGGTCGTGGTGACCTTCATTACCATCCGTCTCGCCGACAAGATCCTCGACAGCCGTGTCGGCGCCCTCGACCGCACCTTCGGCTTCGTCTTCGGGCTGGGCCGCGGGCTGATCATCGTCGTCATCGCCTATCTGTTCTTCACCTGGCTGGTGCCGGATGCAAACCAGCCGCAATGGGTGCGCGAGGCCAAGTCGCGGCCCGTGCTCGATTACACCGGCGAGGCGATTCGGCGAATGCTGCCGGAGGACCCGGGCTCGGCGCTGTCGAAGATCAAGCCGCCGGGCGAGCCCGATGAGGGAGAGGGCCCCCCGGAGGGGCCGCCGCCGGAAGGCGACAGCAAAAATGAAGACTCCGACAACGAGCTGGGCTATAAGCGCACTGAGCGGCGAAGCCTGGACCAGCTCATGGAGAGCACGCGCGGGGCCGGCGAGCAGTGACGAACGGTATGAACGTCCCCCCGCGGCGACAACCGGGATCTCTGACATGATCGAAAGCTCCGCCCCTGGCAGGCGCGATTTCGATTCAGACGGCGACCGACTGCGCGAACATTGCGGCGTGTTCGGCGTTTTCGGCTACCCGGACGCAGCCGCGCTTGTGGTGCTCGGCCTGCACGCGCTGCAGCATCGCGGCCAGGAGGCGGCCGGCATCGTCTCGTTCGACGGCCGCCAGTTCCATTCCGAGCGCCACCTCGGCCTGGTCGGCGACCATTTCTCCGATGCCCGCGTCATCGAGCGACTGGCTGGCCAGGCGGCCATCGGCCACAACCGCTACTCGACCACCGGCGAAACCATCCTGCGCAACGTCCAGCCATTGTTCGCCGAGCTTGCCGGCGGCGGCTTCGCGGTCGGTCATAACGGCAATCTCACCAACGCCGTAACCCTGCGCCGTCAGCTCGTGCGCGAAGGCGCGCTGTGCCAGTCGACTTCGGACACCGAGGTCATTCTGCATCTGGTGGCGCGCAGCCCGGGGCGGCGTTTCATCGACCGCTTCATCGAGGCGCTGAGCCAGATCGAGGGCGCCTATTCCCTGGTCGCGCTGACCAACAAGAAGCTGATCGGCGCCCGCGACCCGCTCGGCATAAGGCCGCTGGTGCTCGGCGATCTCAGCGGCACGCCGATCCTGGCCTCGGAGACCTGCGCGCTCGACATCATCGGCGCCCGCTACGTGCGCGACGTGGAGAACGGCGAGATCGTGGTCATCACCGAGGACGGCCTGGAATCGCTGAAACCCTTCGCGCCGCAGCGGCCCCGCCCCTGCATCTTCGAATACATCTATTTCTCCCGCCCCGATTCCATCGTCAACGGCCGCAGCGTCTACGAGGTGCGCAAGCGCATGGGCGAGCAACTGGCCCTGGAGGCGCCGGCGCCTGCCGACGTGATCGTGCCGGTGCCGGATTCCGGCGTGCCGGCGGCGCTCGGCTATGCGCAGGCTGCCAACCTCCCGTTCGAGCTCGGCATCATCCGCAACCATTATGTCGGCCGCACCTTCATCGAGCCGACCCAGCAGATCCGCCAGCTCGGCGTCAAGCTGAAGCACAATGTCAACCGCTCCCAGGTCGCCGGCAAAAGCGTCGTACTGATCGACGATTCCATCGTCCGCGGCACGACCGCGGTGAAGATCGTGCAGATGGTGCGCGACGCCGGCGCCCGTGCGGTGCATATGCGCATCGCAAGCCCGCCGATCACCCATCCGGACTATTACGGCATCGACACCCCGGATCAGAAGAACCTGCTGGCTGCGACCCGCGACCTTGAGGCCATGCGCAACTTCATCGGCTGCGACTCGCTGGAATTTCTCTCCGTCGACGGAATCTACCGGGCGATGGGCTATCAAGGCCGCGACCCGGTGCACCCGCAATTCACCGACCACTGCTTCACCGGCGACTACCCGACCCCGCTGACCGACCGCGACGGCGCCTTCGAGCCCCTGCAGCTCTCGCTCCTCGCCGAGGTTGGATGAGCGGCAGATTCGACGGCCGCATCGCTCTCATCACTGGCGCGTCGCGCGGCATCGGCCGGGCGCTCGCTCGCGCCTTTGCCCGCGAAGGGGCGCATGTGATCGCGGTGGCGCGCACCGTCGGGGGTCTGGAGGAGCTCGACGACGAGGTGCGCGCGCTCGGCAGCGCCGCGACCCTGGTTCCTCTCAGCCTCGACGACGGGCTCGGCATCGACCGGCTCGGTGGCGCCATCTATGAGCGCTGGAAAAGGCTCGACGTGCTGATTGGCAATGCCGGCGTGCTCGGCCCGCTTTCCCCGCTCGCCCATGTGGCGCCAAAGGATTGGGACGAGGTCATGGCCGTCAACCTGACCGCGAACTGGCGCCTGATCCGCTCCCTCGACCCGCTGTTGCGCCAGTCGGAGGCCGGCCGCGCGGTCTTCGTCACTTCCGGCGTGGCCCGCCATCCCAAGGCCTATTGGGGCGCTTACGCGGTCTCCAAGGCGGCGCTCGAGGCGATGGTGCGCATCTACGCAGCCGAGATCGCCATGACAACGGCGCGCGCCAATCTCCTCAATCCGGGCCCGACCCGCACCGCCATGCGGGCCAAGGCCATGCCGGGCGAGGACCCCGAGAGCCTGCCGCCGCCCGAGGCGCTGGAAGACGCGTTCTTCACCCTCGCCGGCGCCGATTTCACCGAGAACGGCGTCCTCTACGACGCCCCCAGCGACACCATCGTCCGGTCTTAGGACCTACCCCCACTTTCGGCATAGGGGTTCGTGCCGGTGCGCAGGCTCAAGCGGATCGGCGTGCCGGGAAGCGCGAAGGCGGTGCGCAATCCGTTGACGAGATACCGCCGGTAGGCGGTTGGCAGCGACTTGGCGCGCTGCGAGAACAGGACGAATGTCGGCGGGCGCGCCTTGGCCTGCGTCATGTAGCGCAGGCGGATGCGCCTTCCGGCGACGGCCGGCGGCGGATGCGCCGCGACGGCGTCTGCAAGCCAGCGGTTGAGCGCGGCGGTCGGGACGCGCCGGTTCCAGACGTCGGCCGCCGCGACGACCGCCTCCATCAGCGCCTCGATGCCGGTCCCGTTCAGCGCCGAGACGGAAACGAGCCGCACGCCGCGAAGCTGCGGCAGAAGCCGTTCCAGCTCTTCTGCCAGCTCTTTGCGCAGTGCCTTCTTGTCGGCAGCCAGATCCCATTTGTTGACGCCGATGACGAGCGCCCTTCCCTCGCGCTCGACAAGGTCGGCAAGCTGCAGGTCCTGCTTCTCGAAAGGCTCCCGCGCATCGATCAAGAGCGCCACCACCTCGGCGAAGCGGATGGCGTTGAGCGCGTCGGCGACCGACAGCTTCTCCAGGCTTTCCTGCACTCGCGCGCGCCTGCGCATGCCCGCCGTGTCGTGGAGCGCCACCTCGCGGCCGCGCCAAACCCAGGGAACGCGGATCGAATCCCGCGTGATCCCGGCTTCCGGACCGGTCAGCAGCCGCTCCTCGCCGATCAGCCTGTTGATCAGCGTCGACTTGCCGACATTGGGCCGGCCGATGACGGCAATCCGCAGCGGACCTACCGGCGCCTCGCCCTCGCCTTCCTCCGCCCGCGCCTCGACCTCTTCGGCCTCCGCTTGCGCGCCGACGACGCCGCGCAGCGCCTGGTAAAGGTCGGCGAGCCCCTCGCCATGCTCGGCGGAAATCGCGATCGGATCGCCGAGGCCGAGCCTATAGGCCTCATAGACGCCGGCTTCGCCGGCGCGGCCTTCGCATTTGTTGGCGATCAGCAGGGTTTTCCGCGCGTGGCGGCGCAGGATTTGCGCAAAATGCTCGTCGAGCGGCGTGACGCCGGCGCGCGCGTCGACCAGCAACAGGCAGACGTCGGCGGACTTGATCGCGGCTTCCGTCTGCGCCTGCATGCGGCCTGTCAGGGTTTCGGGCGCCGCCTCGTCGAAGCCCGCCGTGTCGATCAGGTTGAAGCGCAGGTCCCCCCACGAAACGTCTGCCTCCTTGCGGTCGCGGGTGACGCCCGGGGTGTCGTGGACGATGGCGAGATGCTTGCCGGCTAGCCGGTTGAACAGTGTCGACTTGCCGACATTGGGCCGGCCGATGATGGCGATCGTCTTGCTCATGGCCGTGATCCATCGCGCGCGCAGGCCGCGAGCGGCGACCCTGCCCTGACATATAGGCTAACGGGTGCGAATGCGAGGTCCGAGGCAGGCCTATTCGGCGGAAGCCGCGGCGACGACGGCGGCGGCGTTGCGCACGCCGCTCCGCCGCACCTGGACGATCTCCCCGAGGATCGACAGCGCGATCTCGTTAGGCTCGATGGCGGCGATATCGAGGCCCGCGGGCGCGTGCAGCCGGGCGATCAGCTCTTCGGCGATGCCCATCTCGCGCAGCCGGCCGCGCAGCACCTCGGCCTTGCGGCGGCTGCCGACGAGCGCGACATAGGCGGCGGGGCTCGCCACCGCGGCCGAAAGCGCGTCGCGGTCGCCCTTGCCCTGGGTGGCGACGGTGATGAAGTCGCGTTTGCTGATGTCGAGCGGACCCAAGTCGAAGCCGTCGATCATCTCGTCTATGCCGGCAAAGCGGCCATGGTCCTCGGCCTTGGCGGCAACGGCGATGCGATAGCCCATGACGGCGCCAAGCTCGGCGAGCGCGACCGCGACGGGCGCCGCTCCGCAGACGACGAGCCGCGGCGCGCGGCGCATCGGCTCGATGAACAGATCGACGGTGCCGCCGCTGGGGCAGCCGCTCTTATATTGCTCGACACCGTCGGCATCGAGGCGTTCGACGACGCAGTCCGTTGGTTTGATCCGGATCAGCCGCGGCACGCCGGTCTTGAGAACTTCCGCCGCGACGCTGCGGGTCGCGCCGGTCACGCAGGACCCGCCGACATGGCCGTGGATCTCGCCGTCCCCGGTTACCAGCGCCTTGGCGCCGGCCTTGGCCGAGGTGGCATCCTTGGTGCGCACCACGGTGACGACGCAGAACTCCTCGTCGCGGCGGCGCAGATCGGCGATCAGGTCGATCAACTGTTCGGTTTTCTTGGCCATGGTCGGCAGCCTCCCTAGAGCCGCGCAAGGTCCGCTTCGAGCCGCGCCATCTCTTCGAGCGTGTGGGCGGCGCGGAAGCAATCGACATAGGGCATGGCGGCGGCCATGCCGCGGGCGACCGGCGCATAGTCGCGCCAGCCGATCAGCGGGTTGAGCCAGACGAGCCGGCGCACCCGCTTCTTCAGCCGCTTCAACTCCGCTTCCAGAAGCTCCGGCGGGTCGGTGTCGTAGCCGTCCGACAGCACGATCACGACGGTGCGCGAATCGAGCGCTTCCTTGGCATAGCGCCGGTTGAACAGATGCAGGCACTGGCCGATCGCCGTGCCGCCGCCGAAGCCCTGGCTCATCAGCGACAGCCGCCCCATCGCCCTGAGCACGTCCCTGTCGCGCAGCGCCGAAGTGACGCGGGCAAGCCGCGTGTGGAATAGAAAGGCGTCGGCCTTGATCCAATGGCCGATGAGGCCGGCGGTAAATTGCAGGAAGAAGCGGCTGTAGGGCTTCATCGAGCCGGAAACGTCGAGCAGCACGACGATGCGGATCGGCTCGTCCGGCCGCCGGCGCCAGGCAAGCGAGATGGGCTCGCCGCCATACCTGAGATTGCCGCGGATGGTGCGGCGCATGTCGATTGTCTTGCCGCGGGCGGCGATCTTGCGCCGCCGGCTCAGCCGGTAGCGGATGGCGCTGGCGAGCCGATAGGCGAGCTTTTCGGCTTCGGCGATCTCGTCGGCGTCGGCGATGTGCCTGAGATCGGTATTTTTCAGCAAGTCCTGGCGGCTTGCGACGAGGCGGCCCACGCCTTCCGCCTCCGACTCCGGGGCGTCGCCCGGCGCTTCCGCCCTTACCGCCAGATCGCCGCCTTCGTTCGGCGGCAGCGTCCGGTCCCAGATTTTCGGCCGCGCGGCCGCCTCTCCGCCCTCCCCGGCATGGGCCGGCACGGCCCGGCGCACGCCGCGCTCGTGCCAATAGGCGTCGAACAGCTCGTCGAAACGCTCCCAGTCCTGCCGGCGGCCGGCAAGGTAGCTCTTCAGCGCCATGCGCGCGGCTGGTGCGCCGCCCGCGATGCCGAGCCGGCGCATCACGTCGAGTGCACCCGCGGTCTCGGCGGGACCCGCCGCAAAGCCGTTAAGTCTCAGATGCGCCATGAAGCCCGACATGCGCCGGGCAGGCCCTGGAACCGCTTGTATGTGCGGCACGTCGCTCATGGTCTTACGCGACCTTGCCGACAAGTCGGTCGGTGACCTCGGATGTCACGGATTTGAGGTCGGCTTCGGTCTTCAACAGGCAGATGAGGCTTGCCTGCAGCGCCTTCGGGTCGTCCTTGAGGTGCTTGAGCCCCAAGCCCGTCAGCGCCGCCGCCCAGTCGAGCGTCTCGGCGATGCCGGGGACCTTCTCCAGCTCCTCGCGCCGCAGCGCCTGGACGAAGCGGACGATCTCGCCGCAAAGCGCGGCATCGATGCCCGGCATGCGCGCACGCACGATGGCGAGCTCTTTTTCCGTGTCCGGAAAATCCACATAGGCGTAAAGGCAGCGCCGGCGCAACGCGTCCGACAGCTCGCGGGTCCCGTTCGAGGTCAGGATGACGTGCGGGACGGAGCGCGCGGAAATGGTGCCGAGCTCGGGTACGGTCACCTGGAAGTCCGACAGGATTTCCAACAGATAGGCCTCGAATTCCTCGTCCGCCCGGTCGATCTCGTCGATCAGCAGCACCGGGGGAGTGTCCTGCGAGATCGCCTCCAGGAGCGGCCGGCGCAACAGATAGGGCTCGGAGAAGATGTGCGCCTCCAATTCGTCGGCGTCGGCCTTGCGGCCCTCATGCGCCTTGATGGAGAGAAGCTGGCGCTGATAGTTCCACTCGTAGATGGCGGCGTTGGCGTCGAGGCCCTCGTAGCATTGCAGGCGGATCAGCCGCTTGCCCTCGATCTCGGCCAGCGCCTTGGCGATCTCGGTCTTGCCGACGCCGGCCTCGCCCTCGAGCAGGAGCGGCCGCCTAAGCTCCATGGCGAGATAGAGCGCCATGGACAGCGTCTCGTCGGCGATATAGCCGACCGCGCCGAGCCGCTCCTGAAGCTCCTGATAGCTCATCGCACCCATAACGATGTCGGCCGGCGCGCGGGTCTCGCGCACCGGCCCCTCTGGTAGCGCCCTCTCCCCCCGCTGCGAAAGCCAAGCGCCATATAGGCCCGTCCGCCGCGCGCCGCAACGTCGCGGGCGCCCGTTCGCTAGCCGACCAGACCGAGCCGTTCCGCCGTCTTCCACACCCGCCAATGGTCGTGCGGCATCTGGGTGTGCTTGAGGCCGAGATGCGCAAAGGCGTCGTTGACGGCGTTGGAAATGGCGGAAACGCCGCCCACATTGGGCGATTCGCCTACCCCCTTGGCGCCGATCGGATGGTGCGGCGAGGGCGTGACCGTGAAGTCGGTCTCCCACACCGGCGTCTCCATCGCGGTGGGCAGGAAATAGTCGAGGAACGAGCCGCCATGGACGTTGCCGAGCTCGTCATAGGCGATCTCCTGGCCCATGGCGATGGCCAGCGCCTCGGTCAGCCCGCCATGCACCTGGCCCTCGATGATCATCGGGTTGATGCGGGTGCCGCAATCGTCGAGCGCGTAGAAGCGGCGCACGTCGGTGACGCCGGTGTCGACGTCCACGTCGACGACGCAGACATAGGCGCCGAACGGATAGGTCATGTTCGGCGGGTCGTAGTAGCTCACCGCCTCGAGCCCCGGCTCCATGCCCGGCGGCACATTGTTGTATGCGGCAAACGCCAGTTCCGCCATGGTCTTGGAGCGCTCCGGAGCGCCCTTGACCTGGAACCGGTCGACGTCCCATTCGAGATCGCCCTCGTGCACCTCTAGCAGATAGGCGGCGATCATCTGCGCCTTGGCGCGGATCTTGCGGCCCGCCATGGCGGTGGCGGCGCCGGCGACCGGCGTCGAGCGCGAGCCGTAGGTGCCGAGCCCGTAAGGCGCCGTGTCGGTGTCGCCCTCCTCGACCGTGATCTTGTCGGCCGGGATGCCGATCTCGCTCGCCAGAATCTGGGCGAAGGTGGTGGCGTGGCCCTGGCCCTGGCTGATGGTGCCGAGGCGGGCGATGGCGCTGCCGGTCGGATGGATGCGGATCTCGCAGGAATCGAACATGCCGAGGCCCAGGATGTCGCAGTTCTTGATCGGCCCGGCGCCGACGATCTCGGTGAAGAAGGCAACCCCGATGCCCATCAGCTTGCGCGTCTTGCCGGCGGCGAAATCCTTGCGGTTTCTCTTCTGCTCGGCGCGCAGGCCCTTGTAGTCGACGGCCTTCAGCGCCTTGTCGAGCGCCGTGTGATAGTCGCCCGAATCGTATTCCCAGCCGAGCGCCGACTGATAGGGGAACTGCTCCTTCTTGATCAGGTTCTTGGCGCGCAGGTCGGCCGGGTCCATGTCGAGCGTGCGGGCGAGCACGTCGACCATGCGCTCGATGAAGTAGCTCGCCTCCGTCACCCGGAACGAGCAGCGATAGGCGACGCCTCCCGGCGCCTTGTTGGTGTAGACGCCGTCGACCTGAAGATGCGCCACCGGGATGTCGTAGGAGCCGGTGCAGATGTTGAAGAAGCCGGCCGGGAACTTGGTCGGGTCGGCGCAGGCATCGAACGCCCCGTGGTCGGCGATGACATAGGCCTTGAGCGCCGTAATCCGCCCGTCCTTGGTCGCCGCGATCTCGCCCTGCATGTGATAATCGCGGGCGAATGCCGTCGCCGTCAGGTTCTCGATCCGGTCCTCGATCCACTTCACCGGCACGCCGGTGACGATCGAGGCGACGATGGCGCAGATATAGCCGGGATAGACGCCGACCTTGTTGCCGAAGCCGCCGCCGATGTCCGGCGAGACGATGCGGATCTTGTGCTCGGGGATGCCGGAGATCAGCGAGGCGACGGTGCGCACCGCGTGCGGCGCCTGGAAGGTGCCCCAGACTGTCAAGTGGCCGTTGATCTTGTCCATCGAGGCGACGCAGCCGCAGGTCTCGATCGGGCAAGGGTGAGTGCGCTGATAGGTGATCAGCTCCTTGGCGACCACGTCGGCCTTCTTGATCGCGGTCTCGGTTGCGTCCTTGTCGCCGACCTCCCAGGAGAAGATGTGGTTGTGGTGCTTGCGCGGCCCGTGGGCGCCTTCCTTCTTGTCCTTGATGTCCTCGCGCAGCACCGGCGCGTCCTTGTCCATCGCCTTGAAGGCGTCGACCAGCGGCGTCAGCTCCTCATACTCGACCTCGACCAGCTCCACGCCGTCGGCCGCCGCATAGCGGTCGGTGGCGACGACGAAGGCGACCTCCTGGTTCTGGAACAGCACCTTCTCTTCCGCCAGAACCGCCTGCACGTCGCCGGCCAGTGTCGGCATATAGTGCAGGTTGAGCGGCTTGAGGTCCGCCGCCGTGATCACCGCCAGCACGCCGGGATGGGCCAAGGCCTTCTCGGCGTTGATCGACTTGACGCGCGCATGGCCGTAGGGCGAGCGCACGAAGTCGCCGAACAGCATGCCCGGCAGCTTGATGTCGTCGACATAGTTGCCCTTGCCCTGAGTAAAGCGGGCGTCCTCCACCCGCTTGCGCTTGCTGCCCAGGCCCTCGAGTTTCGCGGTGCGCTCGGCGCTTGTCACATGCTCGTTCATTCCGCAGCCTCCTTGACGGCGCTGAGCTGATCCGCGGCGGCGCGGATCGCCTTGACGATGTTCTGATAGCCGGT
>JAUYJB010000161.1 GCA_030688605.1 Hyphomicrobiales bacterium | reverse complement strand
TGCATCGGCCAACAGCCGCAACACCGCCACGGCGCAAAAGAACCCGGCCTTCGGTGGGCCAAATCGGCCCACCGGGTTCGTTGCCGCGCTCGCCCGATATCCCGTATCGCGCGTCGCGGCCCACGCCTGCCCGGATGAACCGATTTGGCCCATCAAATTGATCCCCTATAACCATGAACCGCTCTAGAGCAAGACGATATGAACTCGCTCTAGTGGGTCCAGCTCTCGGGCCGGTCGAAGCGGAAATTCTCGGCATACGACATGCGCTTCGGTATCCGCTCCCGCGGCTGCATCACCCGATAGGCGATGCCGTTGCGTTTCGCATAGGCAACTGCCTCCTCGCGCGAGGAAAAGCGCAGCCGCACCTGCTGGCGCATGTCGCTCGAGGCGGTATAGCCCATCAGCGGTTCGACCGCGCGCGGCCGCTCCGGTTCGTATTCCAGCACCCAGCCTTTCGATTTCGCCCGTCCCGACTGCATGGCCGACCTGGCGGGCCGATAGATTTTCGCCGGCATTGCGCGATTGTCTCCTTGCCTTGCGGCGGCCCGTCGGCGCGCGCCCGTTGCCGCGTACTCGGTTGGTCGGGGCGGCCGGATTCGAACCAGCGACCCTCTGCTCCCAAAGCAGATGCGCTACCAGGCTGCGCTACGCCCCGATGAACCGAGCAAAGTTCCGTCTTGAGCGCACGCTCACCGGCTCCTGGTAGCCGAGCCCCAAGACAAATTCAAGCAGACTTGCCGCCTCACTCGGTCCCCAGCAGCCGATGCTCGACCCGGTCGCCGCGCTTGATGCCGAGCTTGGCCGCGGTGCCTCCGGCAATCTCGAGGACGAAGCGGACCGGTTCCTCCGACGGGACGATGGCAAGCGACAGCGGCACCGTATTCGCGGCGATGCGCTGAATGACGCCGTCGGCGCGGATGAAGACCATGTCGAGCGGTATATAGGTGTTCTTCATCCACATGTGGACCGGCTGGGCTTCGCCGAAGTCGAACAGCATGCCGGCGCCGGACGCAAGCGCGAACCGGTCCATCAGCCCGCGCGCACGCTCGCCCGGCTGGTCGGCGATCTCGACCTCGAAGACATGCCGGCCCGACGCCGAGACAATCGTTAGCGGCTCGCTGGCGCCGGCGGCCGCGGCGACGGACACGGCGATGAGAACGGACAACCCGGCCGTGCCGGCGAACAGGCCGCGATGAGCGGCTCCTGCTGCCGGTCGAAGGCCGGTCAAAAGCCGGCGAACGGCGTTCAGCGACCGTCGAAGCCCGGTCAATGGGCGGCGTGGGGTGCCTTGCCCTCCAAATAGATCTCTGCGGCCATGAGCCCCTTCGCGCCTTCGCCATAACGCACCCAGACGGTTTGGCCTGGCCGCAGCTCCGTCAGCCCAAATTGGCGCAGCGTTTCCATGTGCACGAAAATGTCCGGCGTCGCCGGTCCCTGGGTCAGGAATCCGTAGCCTCGGATACGATTGAACCATTTCACTTCCGCCTGTTCCAGGCCGCTGGTCGGCGTCACCGTAACATGAGTGCGCGGCTCGCCGTATTGCGGCGGTTGGGTGCAGGTGGATTCGTCCATACTCAGAATTCGGAACGCCTGCAGGCCGCGCGGCCGGCGCAGCACCTCGCAGACGACTCGGGCGCCCTCATAGGCGATCTGATAGCCGTCGCGGCGCAGGCAGGTCACGTGCAGGAGCACATCGGGCATGCCGTTGTCGGGAACAATGAATCCGTAGCCCTTTGCGGCATCGAACCATTTGATCACGCCGGCAATCTCAATAATGTCCAGTTTATTGTCTTCGACGGACTCGATTCCCGAGTCGAGATCGGGAGTAATCTTCTCCCCCATGCCGCTTCACCCCACTTAAGTTTACCGGGCCCTTGATTCCTCGCCGGTCTTATGCGCTTGCCCCCAGCGCACCTTTTCTTGAGAAGATACCATTCGCATCCTCGCGCGAAAGGGGAGATTCTTGCCGCTTTGCGCCCAGAAGCGATTATCATGATCACCGTTGCCAAATTGACACGCTGGCGCGCTGCGTGTTTTGTTGAAACACGTGCAATACTTGTCTGATTCGTCGGATTTTTTTGCGCTTTGAGGAGGGATGGAGAGGTCATCCACAGATCACGCGGCGCGGCGATCCGAAGCAGCGCCGCAATCCAGTTTCCGAGCCTGACGGCCAGCTTCGGCCGCCTGATTCGCCGCCAAGGCGGGCGCCGCGGCACCGCGACGCGGGACTGATCGCGACCGAGTTTCACGCACTCCGCGTTACTTTTGCTATGGATGTGACCATAGATGACCGAATGATGCGATCAGGAGTATCTTGCCATGCGCTACTTGCACGCCATGGTGCGGGTCGCCGATCTCGATGCCGCGCTTGAATTTTACTGCGATAAGCTTGGCCTCGAGGAAGTCCGCCGCGGCGACTATCCCGACGGCCGCTATACGCTGGTGTTCCTGGCCGCCCCCGAAGACCGTGACCGGGCCAAGAGCGAGCGCGCGCCGCTCGTCGAGCTGACCTACAACTGGGACCCGGAGGCCTATGGCCAGGGGCGCAATTTCGGCCATCTGGCCTATGAGGTCGATAACATCTACGAGCTCTGCGAGCGGCTGATGAGTGCCGGCGTGACCATCAATCGGCCGCCGCGCGACGGGCGCATGGCTTTTATCCGCTCGCCCGACAACATCTCCATCGAGCTGTTGCAGAAGGGCGCGCCCCTGCCCAAATCCGAGCCATGGGCCTCGATGCCGAATACGGGTCAGTGGTGAGGCTTGCGCCTGCCCGCCAAGCCTTCTATATGCTCGGGCCCGCGCGCCCTTCGTCTAGCGGTCTAGGACATCGCCCTTTCACGGCGGAAACACGGGTTCGAGTCCCGTAGGGCGCACCACGCTTCGCCCGGTCAAGTCGTCTACTCCGCTTCGCCGGCGTCGGCGATGTGCAGTTCGACCCGCGTCCGCCCATTCCAATGCGACAGCCGCAAATGGCCGGCGACATGGGCCAGCGCCCGGCGTTCGGCGAGCAGAAAATCGCCAAGGGGTTGGCCTGCGGCGCGAAACGCGATGGCCTCGATCCGGCTGCCGTC
>JAUYJB010000160.1 GCA_030688605.1 Hyphomicrobiales bacterium | reverse complement strand
CTGGCTCTCCTTGCTGCCGCGATAGCCATTCCTTGAGGATTGCCGTGACGTCCGGTCGTAGCGGCGTGCAGCGCATTTTTCTGCCTTTCCCGAGGCAACGGACGTGAGCACCGGTGCCCAGCGCAACATCTTGGCGCCGAAACGAGGTGATCTCGCTATTGCGCAGGCCGGTTTGAACGGCGACGAGCAGAAGCGCCCGATCCCGGCTCCCGATCCATGTGCCAGAGTCAGGAGCCGTCACGAGGGCAGCGGCCTCTTCTGCGGTGAGAAACTCCACCGGACCACGCTCGTAGCGTTTCGCTGGAATCGCAAGAATGCGCTGGCATTGCAGAGCAAGTGCCGGTTCACTGATGGCTACGAACCGAAAGAAGGCGTGCAGTGCGCAAAGCCGGGTGTTGCGTGTCCGCGCAGAGCTGGCTCTGTCTAGTTCGAGGTGTCGTAGGAACTTCTCCATGAAGGATGCATCGAGCTCTTCCATACGCAATTTGGAAGGCGCCCGCCTGAGCTGCTGCGTAGCGAAACGCAGCAGCAGGCGGAAGGTGTCGCGGTAGCTCGCCACCGTGTGTGAACTTGCGCCTTGCTGCTCGAGCAAGCGCTCAGTGAAGAACCGCTGGACGAGGGACGGAAAGCCGGCGGGGTTCATCGTTCACCTCCGGGCTGCCGCACGCCAAGGTATTCGGCGGCAAGCTGGAGAAGCTCCGGGACTGCCTCGATATACCAATAGGTGAGGCCGACATCGACGTGACCGAGATAGGTGGCGAGCTTGGGCAATTCCCGGCTGACGTCGAGCCCGGCCCGATACCATGCGACGAGTCTTGCCGTCGCAAAGCTGTGCCTAAAATCCTGGAGCCGCGGCCCGCGACCGATGCGCCGGCGCTGCGCCTTTGTCCGCAGGCCGATCGTGCAGGACATCTTTGCAAAGGTGCGACGGGCAGTACCACCCGCCAACCGCATGCCGCGCTCGCAAATGAGGAACGCCTCACTAAGCCGTCGCGACCAGAGTCTGTCGCGCTGTTGTGCATAACGCTCAAGCGCCACGCGCGTCGAGTCCTCCACCGGAACGAAACGGGACTTTCCGAACTTCGTTTGTCGGATCGAGAGGATCCCGTTTGCGAGGTCTACGTCAGACCGGTCGAGTGCTAAAGCCTCTCCTGGCCGAAGACCGGTAGCGGCGAGAAGCCCGATGAGCGTCGAATAGGTCAGTGCCCGCAATCCGGTGGGCGAAGACAGTCCAGAGGCTTCGAGCATGAGCCGTTCGATCTCCTGGTCGCTATAAATGTGCGGCGCTTTGCGGCGTCGACGGGCGTCCAGGAGCCGCCGTGGCGGGACCTCAGTTCGGGCATCGACGGCGCTGAGCCATGCAGCGAATCCTCGCACCATGGTGAGACGCCGTGTCCATGTGGCACGTTGGACAAGTTGCGGTTCCATCGCCCAACGCAGGGCGCGCTCGGTAGTGATGAACTCAGCTCCCTCGCGCTCAAGGAAATCGACAAAGTGGTCAAGTGTCAAGGCCGGCTCTTGAAGCTTCGTTCCGAGGGCGCGGCGGACTGCCACATACTGAACCAAGGCGTCGCGAATGGCACTCATCGGGCACCTCCCGTTTCAGGCCAGGACCTCGCAACACCGCGCAATGCCTCGAACGACACCTTCGCGTAGATCGCGGTAGTGTTTTGTGAGCGATGCCGAAGGACCTCAGCGATCTCCGCCATGGACGCACCGTGGCGAATCATGGTAGTCGCCAGGCTGTGACGGAACCGATGCGCAGCGCCGCGGCTTGAGGGGCGCAGCCCGGCACGAGCGAAGGCCAGGCGTACGATATGGCCAATCGCGCACGGACCCGCCAGGCCAACGCGTGGTGCCAGCATTCGCACAAAGACTCGTCGCGATGTGCTGGCGCCGCGGTCCTCGTGAAGATAGAGAGCCAGCGCCTCGCCAATATCGGATAACAGCGGAACGTGCTCTACCATTCGGCCCTTGCCGTGGACGACGATCTCCCCTGACCGCCAACGGATGTCGCCGAGTTCGAGCGCGACGATCTCTCCCGCACGCAGACCGAGTCGAGCCAGCAAGAGCAGGATCGCGTGGTCACGGCGCCCGCGAGATGTCGACCGATCCGTAGACGCGAGAACACGTTCCTCTTCTTCGGGCGAGAGGAAGGCGGGCACTGAAGATTGACGCCACTTGCGCACTGGGGGAACTGAAACGCAGAGGTCACGCGGCGTATCTCCACGAACGAAGAGGAAGTGGAAAAACGATCGCAGTGCTGTGGCCAGGAGCCGCACATACTCCCCTGAGCGACCGATGCTGCGGGCGAGGAGATAGCTTCGGATCGTCGGCGCATCGAAGGCGCCGGGAGACCAACAGCCACTAGCGGCAAGCTGACTGGTAAGGAAATCACGAATGAAAGGTAGATAGACGCGAACCGAGTTCTCCGCAAGTCCGCGATCCTGGCGCAGGTAGTCCAGGTAACGCTTCGCAAGGGCGTCACCTAATGACGCATCGACCGGCACCGGCAATGGCGCCCAGGTCTCGGCGCGCAGATACTCAAGTAGCGGCCGCAAAGCGGCCAGTTCGAACTGAACGCGAGCCGTCCGTGTTCCAGACGAGCGCTTCACGAACGCGGCTATGTCGGAGTCACCAAGATGATCCAAGGCGATCTGCTCGCGCCTCGCCCACCGTGCGAAGGCGGCCACGATAGAGCGTTTCTTGCGCAGCGTCCGTTCGGCGTATCCTGCCGTGCGAAGGTGTCCGAGGAACGCTTCAATGTGAAGATCGAGCACCCCCAGGGGCGCGCCGTCTTCGAATCTGTCTGTCGTCATGTGATTTCTCCTTGTCTGGCATGATTGCCAGCCTGAAGAAACCATACGGATTATGCCGCATCAACTACCATAGGAGGCATGACAGGAGCGCACCTAAACCCTCCGAAGCGGCATAATCCGGCAGTCGGCATTATCAGGCTTATGCCGCCAGCGGCATAACAAGCATTGTTGTCTAGTGGGGCGCCGGCGTTGCGCAGAAACAGCGTCAGCGGCTGCCAATGCTTGGTCATGTAGGCGATGGCCTGACCCAGACCGGAGTTGGGCTCGACTTTGCGCAGTGCAAACTGTTGCGCCAGCCAGTCCTGCAGCGCATTCATGACGGGGCCGCTGTGGGTTTGGTGGAAGTTCATCCGCGCCTGCGGC
>JAUYJB010000159.1 GCA_030688605.1 Hyphomicrobiales bacterium | reverse complement strand
CAACACCGCTGTCGGATCGAAGGCCCTGGATGCGGCCGTGACTTCCATCAGCGCGACAGCAGTTGGCTTCAACGCGCTGGGGGCGAGCACTGCCGATGGCAATACGGCAGTGGGCGCAGGCGCGCTCGATGCCAACGTCGCGGGCTTGAGAAACGTCGCCGTCGGCTTGGACGCCGGTGGTGCGCAAGCCGGCGCGACCGACAATGACAACACGTTCATCGGCCATAACGCCGGTCTGCTGGCAAACGGATCGGCCTCAGGTGGCAACACCATCGTTGGCTCGACGGCGTTCAACGCAGGGACCACCGCCGTCGATTGCACGGCGGTTGGCTTCAACGCTCTGGGCGCAAACCAAACCGGCGCAGGAGCCACCGCGGTCGGCAAAAATGCGCTTGCGGCGAGCACGGGTGCCGGAAACACGGCAGTCGGGATTGGGGCGCTCGATGCGAACGTCACCGGCCTGAGGAATGTGGCGATCGGAGAAGATGCTGGCGGCGCCCAAGCTGGTGCTACCGACGATGACAACGTCTGGATCGGTGCGAATGCCGGCTTGGTTGCCAACGCATCTGCAAGCGGCGGTAACGTCGCCGTCGGCTCGAACGCGATGCTGGCCTCAACCACCGCGATCGACTGCGTGGCAGTTGGCTTCAATGCGATGGCGGCGAACATCACCGGCAATGGGAACGTCGCCATTGGCGCCGATACCATGTTGCTTGCTGCCGGCGCGACCGACGACAACAACGTGGCGATTGGGACTGCGGCATTGTCGACGCTTAACGGTTCTGCCGGCGAGAACGTCGCAGTTGGTGCGGGAGCCCTCGGTGCCGTGACCACAGCCGCCTTGAACACTGCGCTCGGCACCAATGCGGGTCTGATCACCACGACAGGCACGGACAACGTGTTCCTCGGCAACAACATCAGTGCTGCTGCCGGCGGGACGAGCGACCAATTCGTAATTGGTTACGACGTTACCGGCATTGCTGACACCTTAATCGTTGGGACCGCTGGCGACAACGTTCTCATCGACTGGAAGGTCGGCGGCGGCGGGGCGTGGTCTGTGACATCCGACGTTCGAGGTAAGAACGTACTCGGTCAGTCGAAGCTGGGGCTGGACTTCATCAGACGCATCAGCCCGATCGAGTACACGCCGCGGCCGGCATCCGAATGGCCGGCAGAGTGGGTGCGCCCTGTGGAAGACCACGTGATGAACACCACCAAGCCGGTGCTCGGCGTCTCGGCGCAGGAAGTCAAGGCTGCGATCGACGCGGCAGAGGGCGCCGTGTTCGGTGGTTGGAGCGAGGATGCGGACGGACGGCAAAGGGTCAAGCCAGACCTTTTCATCTATCCGCTCATCAACGCGGTGAAGGAGCTTGCCGCGCGCTGCGAAGCGCTCGAGGCCAAGCTCGCGGCAAAAGCGTAGTAGTCGTGCATGACATGCCCGCCGTCTGAATGGCGGTGGGCATGGTTCCAGAATGGAGTCAAGGCATGAGCAAGGAACGCAGGGACCGCAAGATCGAGCGCGAGAAAGCGCGCTTCGAGGCCATGGTGCAGGAAGAGTTGCGCCGTCGCCAGTTGTTCAAGCCACGTCAGATTGCGGCAGAGGTACGGGCACTGTTTTCAAGGAGACGAACATGGGCGTAAAGATATCGGTCGGATCGGTCACGCGGCCGAACAATGCGACCCCATACACGGAAGGCGATGTGGTTGGCGCAACCGTGGGCGATGCCATGGAGTTTTCGACCGAGCAATTCGGGCGTATCCGTGGCGCACTTCTCATCGACAGCATTGCGGCGGTGACGAGACCGAGCCTCGACCTGATGCTCTTCGAGAACGAGCCTACGATCGCTGCCGACAACGATGCGTTTGCCATCACTGATGCCCAGATGCTCGATTGCGCAGCCGTGATCTCGTTCGATGGAACGTCGGGCGCGAACTTCAAGCTGGGCGGCGCCAACGGCGTGATTCAGCAGCAGGCGCTCGACATCCCCTACTGCACTCCGGACAAGAAGCTCTACGGCGTTCTGGTGGCGAGAAACGCCTACACCCCGACCGCACTCGAAGTGTTCACCGTGAAACTTCTTACCGAGCAGGGCGCGTGATGGACGAGCAGCAGCCATCGCAGATCATCCTCGCCGATACAGGCGAGCAGCTTCACCGCATGCCGGAGCAGTGGCTGCGCGCTCGCGTGCGCGGTTGGATGGAGATCAACGAGTCCCCAGATTTTCTCTACTGGATCGGGACCTACACGGCGGATGGGAAGTGGATCTTCTGTTCGTCGAACGCCGATCGCTGGGCGCCAAAGGACTACCGCCAGTTGTACGCCCAAGAGGTATGCCGGCACTTGGATCGGCAATGCGCGTTTGGCGGCGCGTGGCTCGCCGGATGGGTTCAAGGCGGGCGCGTGTTCTACATGCTCTGGAAGGACAAGGAGGGCGACATCCAGATCCCGATCGAGTGCGACAAGCCGTTTATCGCGCTGCAAAAGTACACCCTCTCGGACTGGGAGCGGCATTGCTGTTCAGCCTACAAAGTGTATTCTGAGTGGAAGCGGGACCTTGAAATGACGAATTCTCAACAGGTCAATGTTGCGCAGGGCGAGAAGACGAGCCCCGGGCATTTGGCTGAAGCACCGGACATCACGCTCCAATGAACAGGACATCGAACTTTGTGGCGGCAGGACCCCGCGGCCGGGGGCAATCGGGCTATTCGCGCGCCGGGGCGTCATCCCCTGCAAATCGTCGCCGGATATCGGGCGTGTCGGGTGGATCCACCCTGTAATAAAGGACGGAAAGCATGGACCAGAAAGCAGACACCACCAACACCGAAATTGCCAAGGCTGGAATCGCAGCAGCCGAGGCCGAAGGCACTCCTGGGGTAGTAGCAGCTCCAGCCGAGTCGAGCGCAGCGGAGGCGGCCAAGACGGCGCCTGAGAACCCGTTTGCGAACGAGGACGCAGAGCTTGCGAAGCTCGAGGCTCAGGTCAAGGCCGAAGCGGAAGCCGCTGGCAAGGCACCGGATGCGGGCAGCACAGCAGCCGATGGAACGGGTACGGCGCCGAAGTCAGGCACCGCAGCGACCGAAGGAGCGCAGGCACCAGCAGTTGCCGACGCCACCGCGGCAGCAGCGGCAGCAGGACACAATGCGTCTACTGCGGCCATCGTTGCACTTCGTAAGAAGAATCAGGAAATCGCAACAGCCAATCTGGTGTTGCAGGGCGAGAATCGCGTGCTCAAGACCTTGGTCGACCCGGAGAAGTTTTCAGGCGAAGCTGGGGAAGCCGGCCAACCGGCCGTTGAGCAAACGCCCGATGAGGAGTTCGCGGCTCTGGCAGCCGAGCGCATCAGGATCGCCGAGGAAGTCGACGGCGGCCGGATGACGATGCGCGAGTATGCCGAGCAGACCAACCAGATACAGGCGCGGGAACGCGCTATCTCTATCGCGGCGGCAGAGGCGGCAATCGCCAATGCGCAGCCGGCAAACGATCTTGGCCTGCAGGAGCATGTGACAACCCTCATCCAGAAGTACCCGATTCTCAATACGATGACGGCAGCCCAACTCAAACCGTTTGAGCAGATCGCCTACGAGCAAGCCGAAATGGAGGGGAAACCCATCCAGCGCGGCACTGCGATCGGGACGCGCGACTTGCGCGAGCGGATGGGAGCCTTGGCCACACAGGTCTACGGGAAACCGGCAGCAGCAGGAACAGCAGCAGGCGGGAACGGTGCAGGGACAGGTGCAGCGACTGGTTCAACGGTGACGGCGCAGCCAACGGCTGCGGAGCGCGAGGCGAAACTCGTGCTTGCGGGGAATCACCCTCCCAACATCGGAAACACAGGCTCCGGGGCGACCGGCGGTGAGCCTACCGAGGCTCAGGCATCAGCGGCTCTTGCTCAAGGCGAGGACGCGGCCATCCGTTGGTTGGAAGCCAATCCCGGTTTTGTCCAAAAGCAGATGGGAAAGTCCGTCCGCTTGACACGCTGAAAAAGGAATCGACATGGCACTTACCGATTTCGGCTCTCTGACGGACATTCAGAAGAAAATCTACTCGCTCCACGTATCGAAGCAGGGGCGCGATGATAACTTCTGGATGTCAAACGGGTTCATGGGTAACTCGACCGATGACACGTCAAAGCCGATCCAGAAAATCACCGAACTCACCAAGACGGAGAAGGGAACCCAGGCGGTCATGCCGCTCATTGGGGACATCTCCGGCGGCGTGGTCGGTGACAATCAGTTGGAGGGCAACGAGCAGCCCATCCTGGCGGATGCGCAGACCATCCAGATCGACCAGCTTCGCAATGGCTGCAGATCGAAGGGTCGCATGTCCGAGCAGGCAACCGTAATCCGCTTCCGGGTCCAGGCGCGCGATGTGCTCGCCTTCTGGCTGGCGGATCTTCTCGACGAACTGCTGTTCCTCACGGCCGCGGGCCGCGCCTTCACGTTGAACACCGACGGGTCTACGCGGGCAACGAGCCAAATTCCCTCGCTTGCGTTTGCGGGGGACGTGGCGGCAGCCTCAACCAACCGCATCAGTTACGGCGGCGTGGCAACCTCCGAAGCGACCTTGGTCGCGGCCGACACGATGACTTGGGATCTGGTGACCCAAGCCAAGTCGTTTGCCAAGAGGAAGCGCATCCGTCCGATCCGCGCAGGCGGCAAGTCCTACTACATCCTGGTGCTCTCAACCGAGCAATGCCGGGATCTGGAAAAGACTTCCGACTACAAGGCGATTCAGGCGCAAGCCATGCCGCGCGGGATGGACAATCCGCTGTTCAACAACGCGAAGAAGGTGATCAACGAAGTCGTGATCTACGACCACCAGAAGGTGTTCAACACCCTCGGTCTGGATTCCGGCTCGCGTTGGGGCGCTGCCAGCACCATCCATGGCGCGCAGGCTTTCCTGATGGGTGCGCAATCCCTCGGGTACGCTTCACTGGATGACGGCACCCCGGGCATGGACGAGTCGGATAACACCGACTACGGCAACCGTCCGGCCCTGGGGATTCATCGCATCATCGGCATGCTCAAGCCGCAGTACAAGTCGAAGTACGACGCCAATGCCCGCGAGGACTACGGCATCGTCTCGATCAAAACTGCGGCCGCGGCCAACTAGGAGAAGGAGACCATCATGAGAAAGTACAAGTTCCAACTCCAAGACCGTCCGATCGGCGCGTTTGCCGGGCCCAGCATCATCGGCTCCGGCGGCCAGTGCCTGATTACGTCAGCCGGCGATTGCGCGAAACTGGCGCTGACCGATGCCGACGGCGCTGCGCTGACGAACCCCATTTCCCTCACCAGGGGCAGCGGGGAGTTCTACACGGCCAACACCGTGGACGCGGTTGACCTGTTCATCCTGACTGGCGAGGGCTTTGCCACGCAACTGTGGAGCGTCGGGCCGGATGAGCTGCACGAGGTTCCGATCGATCGCTCGAATCGCAGCCAGATGCTCGTGTTCCCGTTCAGCATCGACGACCAGGTGAGCGACAACACCGAAGTCGACACGGGGCTCGACCTGATCGTGGGGATGGTGATGCAGCCGTTCCCCTACGTGAAGGTCGTGACGGCAGACGCCGGAGAAACCGTCGATGTTGGAACCGGAGAAGTTGTGCCGGCTGATGGCGGCGATGCAGACGGATTTGTGAGCCTGCTTTCGCTGACTTCGACGGGCTTGGTCGCGGACACGAACGGTGCTCTGTTGAACGCGGTGGAGTATATCGCGCCAGCCGATAGCCTGACGTGGACGCTTTCGGCCGCATCAGACACGGCCGAAGGGTATGTGTTCCTGCCTTACCGCAATCTGGTGAGCGGAACGCCGATCATCACGCAGGCGTAGGAGAAGGACACACTGTAGCGTAAAAAGAGACGGGCGCCGGTCGCAAGCCGGCCCCC
>JAUYJB010000158.1 GCA_030688605.1 Hyphomicrobiales bacterium | reverse complement strand
GGCATCATCTCCGGCGCCATCTCCGGCCTGGTCGCGATTACGCCGGCCTGCGCCTTCGTCACCCCGGTGGGGGCTCTGTTCATCGGGCTTGCCGCCGGCATCTTGTGCTTCTGGGCCGTGGTCTGGCTGAAAGCCAGGCTCGGCTACGACGATTCGCTCGACGTGTTCGGCATCCACGGCGTCGGCGGCATCACCGGCGCCGTGCTGACCGGCGTTTTCGCCGCCGAAGCCTATGGCGGCACCGCCGGCCTCCTGGAAGGCAATGGCGGCCAGGTGATCACCCAGATATACGGCATCGCCGCCACCATCGTCTGGAGCGCTGTGGCGAGCTTCGTGATCCTGAAGATCATTGACGCCCTGATCGGGCTCAGGGTCGAGCGCGAGACCGAGGTCGAGGGGCTCGACATCGGCCTGCACGGCGAAGTGGTCCAGTAGGCGGCCAGCGGCCGGCGCGCTCCTCCCCGCCGACCGCTCGATACCCGACCAGATGCGGGCGCGGCGCGCTGCCGTGCCCGTTTTTTTGCCCAAGGAATAGGCAGATCGCCTAAAGTTTCTGCCTGCTTATTGGGCGTTGCCTTTTTTTCCCGCGCTGACTGCGACCTTATAACATATTGATAATCAAAATCTTTTCATCCATTCGCGCAATTGGCATGATCATTGTTTAGGCAGATGATCGATCTTCGGCCGCCGCTCGGCCGAAAAACAAGCCCGAAACAGGGGGAACGGCCGAATGGAACCGCAACCGATCGGCGCCGACGTCTTCTTCGTACTGATGGGCGCCATCCTCGTCTTCGCCATGCATGGCGGCTTCGCCTTTCTCGAGGTCGGCACCGTGCGCCGCCGCAGCCAGGTCAACGCCCTGGTCAAGATCATCGTCGATTT
The DNA here is from genome assembly GCA_030688605.1 of Hyphomicrobiales bacterium. Lineage (NCBI taxonomy): Bacteria > Pseudomonadati > Pseudomonadota > Alphaproteobacteria > Hyphomicrobiales > Hyphomicrobiales bacterium. The sequence goes on along the minus strand of JAUYJB010000158.1, from coordinate 41,219 downwards.
CGCCATCTCCACCGTCGCCTATTTCTTCATCGGCTACCTCATCGCCTATGGCGTCGGCTTCTTCCAGAGCGCGGCGGCGATTTCGGGCGGCGCGGAAGGCTTCGCCGGCCAGGGGCTGACGCTGGTCAAGTTCTTCTTCCTGTTGACCTTCGCGGCCGCCATCGCCGCCATCATCTCCGGCGGCATCGCCGAGCGCATGCGTTTTCTGCCGCAGTGCCTGGCCACCGCCATCATCGTCGCCGTCGCCTATCCGCTGTTCGAGGGCGCGGTGTGGAACGGCAATTTCGGCGTCCAGGACCGGCTCGCGGCGCGCTTCGGCGCCGAGTTCCACGATTTCGCAGGTTCCATCGTGGTCCACGCGGTCGGCGGCTGGATGGCGCTCGGCGCGGTCATTCTGCTCGGGCCGCGCACCGGACGCTATGACGCCCAGGGCCGGGCGGTCGGCATTCCGCCGTCGAGCATCCCGTGGCTGGCGCTCGGCTCCTGGCTGTTGTGCATCGGCTGGTTCGGCTTCAACGTGATGAGCGCCGGATCGCTGGCGGCGATCTCCGGCCTCGTCGCCATGAACTCGCTGATGGCCATGGCCGGCGGCATCCTTGCGGCGCTGTTCGTCGGCCGCAACGACCCCGGCTTCGTGCACAATGGGGCGCTCGCCGGGCTGGTGGCCATCTGCGCCGGCTCCGACCTGGTTCACCCCATCGGCGCGCTCGTCATCGGCGCCGCCGCCGGCGCCCTCTTCGTCACCGGCTTCAATCTGTGCCAGAACCGCTGGAAGATCGACGACGTGCTCGGCGTCTGGCCGCTGCACGGCATGTGCGGCCTGTGGGGCGGCATCGCCGCCGGCGTTTTCGGCCTCGAGGCGTTGGGCGGCCTTGGCGGCGTCGCCTTCTTTTCCCAGCTCATCGGCTCGGTGGCGGGCGCGGCTTACGCCTTCGGCGCCGGCCTCGTCATCTACGGCGCCCTGAAGTCGACGGTCGGATTGCGGCTGACGCGGGATGAGGAGCTGCAGGGCGCGGATCTCGCGATCCACCAGATCAGCGCCAATCCGGAGACAGACCTGCCGACGCGCTGAGGAAACGGCGGCGATCGGGCGGCCTTGTCATGCGTCTCGACCCGGGCTGAAGCCGGGGGGTCTTTTTTGGCCGCGCGCCGGCACTAAATGCCATAGGGTTAAGCGCCGCTTAACCACCTCCCCTTAGGGTTCGGCAGTGGGTGTCGCGTTTGTTTGTTTTGTGCGTTGGGAGTGCCTCGATGGGACTGTTCAGCCGGTCGCTCGCGGTTGACCTGATCTTTCCGGAACCGCTTCGCCGCCTGACGCGCCGATGGGCGGCCGAGCTTTCCGGCGGCGCGATGATCATCGCCGGCCTGGCGCTGGCACTGGCCATGGCCACCTGGTCGATCCAGGACCCGAGCCTCAACCATGCCGCGGCCCGCGCGCAGCAGAACCTGCTCGGCTATCCGGGCGCGGTCGCCGCCGATCTGGCGATGCAGATCTTCGGGCTCGGCGCGGTCATTCTCATTTTTCTATTGTGGCGCTGGGGCTGGCTCGCCCTGACCCAGAGCCCGTTTCCGCGCCGGCGCCGGCGGGTGCTTGCCGCCATCGGCGCGCTCATCGCGGCGAGCGCCTGCGCCGCCACCTGGCCGGTGCCGGTCACCTGGCCGCTGCCCAGCGGCCTCGGCGGTTTTCTCGGCGACAGGGTGCTGGCGCTGGCCCTGTCGGCGCTGGCCCTGCCGGCAAACCTCCTCACCCACGCGCTCGGCGGGCTCATCTTCGCCGCCGCGACACTGGCAGGCCTCGCCTATGCCGCGCAAATGAGCCTCGCCCGCCTTCTCGTCGACCGCGGCGGGGAGGATTTCGACACCGAGGACGAGGACGCGGCCGCGCCCATGAGCCTCATCGGCGCGCTCGAACATCTCGTGCTTGCCGCGCGCGCCCGGACCAAGCGGCTCATCCGTTACGCCCGCGACTGGCGCCGGCTGCGCGACCGCCTGCTCGGACGGACAGACCCTGACGCCGGCGATTTTCACGTGCTGCCGGACGGGCGCATCGAACCGCACTTTGCCGGCCTGCGGGCGCCCGGCGCGGCGCCCTCCGACGACGCGCAGGCGACAGCGGCTAAGTGCTACAATGTCGAGGCCCGGGCGCCGGCGCCGAGGCCGGGTCAGCGGGCCGCCCGCGAGGCGCAGCCGTCGCTGTTTGCCGGCAGCACCTACCGGCTGCCGCATCTGCAACTTCTCACGGCCGCCAAGAGCGCGGCGCGCAAGACCACCGTCAGCACCCAGGCACTGGAACAGAATGCGCGGCTGCTCGAAGGCGTGCTCGACGATTTCGGCGTCAAGGGCGAAATCATCAATGTGCGCCCGGGCCCGGTCGTCACCCTTTACGAGCTGGAGCCCGCGCCGGGCATCAAGTCGGCGCGCGTGATCGGGCTTGCCGACGACATCGCCCGCTCGATGAGCGCCATCGCCTGCCGCGTCGCCGTCGTGCCCGGCCGCAACGTCATCGGCATCGAACTGCCGAATTCCGAACGCGAGATCGTCTTCCTGCGCGAGATCCTGGCCTCGCAGGACTATGAACGCTCCAAGGCCCGGCTGCCGCTGGCGCTCGGCAAGACCATCGGCGGCGAGCCGGTCATCGCCGATCTTGCCCGCATGCCGCATCTGCTGATCGCCGGGACCACCGGGTCGGGCAAGTCGGTCGGCATCAACACCATGATCCTGTCGCTGATCTACCGCCTGCCACCCGAGCAATGCCGGATGATCATGGTCGACCCGAAGATGCTGGAACTGTCGGTCTATGACGGCATTCCCCATCTCCTCGCCCCGGTGGTCACCGACCCGAAAAAGGCCGTCGTGGCGCTGAAATGGACGGTGCGGGAGATGGAAGAGCGCTACATGAAGATGTCGAAGCTCGGCGTGCGCAACATCGACGGCTTCAACCAGCGCGTCGGCCAGGCGCTCGAGGCCGGCGAGACCATCTCCCGCACCGTGCAGACCGGGTTCGACCCGGAGACCGGCGAGGCGCTCTACGAGACCGAGGAGATGGCGCCCGAGCCGATGCCCTATCTCATCGTCGTCGTCGACGAGATGGCCGACCTGATGATGGTCGCCGGCAAGGAGATCGAGGGCGCCGTGCAGCGCCTGGCGCAGATGGCGCGGGCCGCCGGCATCCACCTCATCACCGCCACGCAGCGGCCTTCCGTCGACGTCATCACCGGCACCATCAAGGCCAATTTCCCGACCCGCATCTCGTTTCAGGTCACCTCGAAGATCGACAGCCGCACCATTCTCGGCGAGCAGGGCGCGGAGCAGCTCCTGGGCTTGGGCGACATGCTGCACATGGCCGGCGGCGGGCGCATCACCCGTGTTCACGGGCCGTTCGTCTCCGACGCCGACCTCGAGCGCGTCGTCTGCTACCTCAAGAACCAGGGCACGCCGGAATATCTCGACGCGGTCACCGAGGAGCCGGAAGAGGGGGGCTACGACATCATGGCCGGCTTCGGCGGCGAGGGCGACGATCTCTATCAGCAGGCGGTGGAAGTCGTGCTGCGCGACCGCAAGGCCTCGACCAGCTATATCCAGCGCCGCCTGTCGATCGGCTATAACCGCGCCGCGACCATCATCGAGCGCATGGAGGAGGAGGGGATCGTCGGCCCCGCCAACCATGCCGGCAAGCGCGAGATCCTGCTCGAGGGGGCGGATTGACGGGGCAGACGATCGACCTGAGGGACGACCGAGCGAGGGGGTGATCGATCGGGGTAGCGGCAGATTGCGGCCGTGCCAGCGTCGCGATCTTGCCACAAAGGTCTGTTGTCAAGGGTTGAAGCATGAGCGAAGAGCGCAAGGAGCGATTGATGAAGCGCATCGGCATGGCGGCAATTGCAGTGGCGATCCTGGCCATCATCGCGCTCGCCGTGCTTCCGGCGCAGGCCCGCACGGGCATCGAACTGAACGAAGACCAGATCGCCATCGTCCGCCAGATCAACGCCTATATCAACAGCCTGGGAAGCGTGAAGGGCCGCTTCACCCAGATCGGGCCCGATGGCGAGTTCGCGGAAGGCAATTTCTACCTGCAGCGGCCCGGGCGCATGCGCTTCGAATATTCCCCGCCCAACCCGATTCTGGTCGTCGCCGACGGTTTCTGGGTCGGCATCGAGGACCGCAAGCTGCAGTCGACGCAGAAATATCCGCTCGTCACCACGCCGCTCAGCCTGTTGCTCGGCAAGCGCGTCGATCTGTTCAAGGATGCGCGGATCGTCGGCTTCGAGCGCCGCTTGGGCGACATCGAAGTGACCGTGGAGGCGGCGTCGGGGAGCGCTCCGGGCCAGCTCACCCTGATCTTCGGCGGCCCGATCTTCGCCCTCAAGCAATGGACCGTCGTCGACGCCCAGGGCCTGACCACGCAGGTCGCCGTGTTCGACCTGGTCGCGGGCCTCAACTTTGACCCTAAGCTCTTCTGGATAAACGACAATCTTATTCTCAACACGAATGAACGCTAGCCCGGCGCGCGGCGCACTACAAATGTCCGTGAGGCGGGCGGCTGACCTATTGAAATGGGGCCAAAGCGGGACTATTTAAATCGTTAGAGCGGGCCGTCAGCGTTTCATCGGTAGTGCCCCCCGTCTAGCCGGCTGACGGTCCTGCTGCGCCGGCTTTCCCTCCCGGCGCACCGCGTAAGCGGCTCAAGCGCCCGGCTTCGCCCGAAGCCGGGCGCACTTTTTGCGGCACGAGGCTTGAAATTGCCCATTTTCAAGGGCAAAGAAAGCTCTCCCATTGACGCCCCGCCGCCCGCCCATGACCGTTACCGTCGCCACCTGGAACATCAACTCCATCCGCCTGCGCGTGGCCCAGGTCGGCCGGTTTCTGGAGGCGCAGCGGCCGGACATTCTCTGCTTGCAGGAAATCAAGTGCGCCAACGGCCATTTTCCGGCCGCGGCCTTGCACGAGCTCGGCTATCGTCACATCGCCGTCAATGGCCAGAAGGCCTATCACGGCGTTGCCACCCTGTCCCGCCGGCCGTTCGCTCAAGTCGAGAGCTTGTCCTTCTGCGGCAAGGAGGATGCCCGACACCTCGCCGTCAGCTTCGGGACCGACGCGGGCGCCGATCTTGCCGGCATCACGGTGCACAATTTCTACGTTCCGGCGGGCGGCGACATCCCCGACCCGGAGGTCAACGACAAATTCGCCCACAAGCTTGAATTTCTCTCCGAGATGCGGGCCTGGTCGCGGGGCTTGCGCGGCAATGGCGCTGCCCTTCTCGTCGGCGATCTCAACATCGCGCCGCTGGAGACCGACGTCTGGTCGCACAAGCAGCTGTTGCGGGTCGTCAGCCACACACCGGTCGAGGTCGAGCATTTGAACGCGGTCCAGGCGGCCGGCGACTGGGTCGACGTGGTCCGGGCGCAGATCCCGCCCGAAGAGCGGCTCTACACCTGGTGGAGCTACCGCGCGCAGGACTGGGAGGCGTCCGACCGCGGCCGGCGCCTCGACCATATCTGGGCAAGCCCGGGCCTTGCCGAGCGCGTCGTCACCGCCGAGGTGATCAAGCAGGCGCGCGGCTGGCCGCAGCCTTCCGACCACGCGCCCGTCGTGGTGCGGCTTAAGCGGTCTCTTCGGTAAAGTCCGTCTGGTAGTCCTTCAGCTCGGCGACGAAGGCGCCGACGCGCGAGGCCATGACGCGGCGAATCTTTTCGGCGATCTCCGGATATTCCCTGAGCACGCGGAGGAAGACCGAGCGGGGAATCTCCATCGCTTCAACCTCGCCCACCGCGCGCGCGGCGGCCGGGCGCTGCGAGCGGACGATCATCGTCGTCTCGCCGATGACCGTTCCCGGGCCGAACCGGCCCTCGCCGTAGAGTTGCCTGCCGGTTTCGCCGACGAACTCGACGGCGCCGGAAACAATGATGAAGGCGCTAGCCGCCTGCTCGCCCTTTTTGAACAGGAGCTGGCCGTCCTCATAGCCGCGGTGGCTGCAATTGAACGCCACGAGCTGCAGCTGGTCCTCGCCGAAAAACTGAAACAGCGGCAAGCCGCGCAGGAAACCGACATCCCGGTGGAGGTTCACGCCGCTCTTCCCCTATCGGATTCACCGGCCATACGCGATCATCGCCTCAACCGAAATCGACCCGATCTGAATCGGATTTCGGTCCTATCCATTCGGTTGAGCATATTCTTATGGCAAAACCGGGTCCCACTCTTGCGGAACATGCTCTAGAGCGGTTCATGGTTATAGGGAACCATGAACCGCTCTAGGGCACCAGCTTGTAGCCGCCGCCCTCGGTGACCAGGAGCTCGGCGCTGGACGGGTCGCGCTCGATCTTCTGGCGCAGCCGGTAGATATGGGTTTCGAGCGTATGCGTGGTCACGCCGGCATTGTAGCCCCAGACCTCGTGCAGCAGCACGTCGCGGGTCACCACCTTCTCGCCGGTGCGGTAAAGATATTTGAGGATCGCCGTCTCCTTCTCGGTCAGCCGCACCTTGCGGCCGGCCGCGTCGATGAGCAGCTTGGCGCTGGGGCGGAAAGTGTAGGAGCCGATGGAAAAGACCGCATCCTCGCTCTGCTCGTGCTGGCGCAGCTGGGCGCGGATGCGGGCCAAGAGCACGGCGAAGCGGAACGGCTTGGTGACATAGTCGTTGGCGCCGGACTCCAGCCCCAGGATGGTGTCGGAATCGCTGTCCTGGGCGGTCAGCATGATCACCGGGCTGTTGAAGCCCGAGCGGCGCATCAGCTTGCACGCCTCGCGCCCGTCGATGTCCGGCAGGCCGACATCGAGCAGCACCAGGTCGGCATGATCCTTCTTGACGAATTGCAGCCCCTCCGAGGCAGTGGCGACGTCGGCGGTCTCGAATTCCTCGTGCAGGTCAAGCTGCTCGACCAGGGACTCGCGCAAATCGTCGTCGTCGTCGACGATGAGGATCTTTCGAATGGCACTCATTGCTCGGCCTCCGACCGTCTTTGCCGTAACGCGCCGCATGTCAACATGTAGGACACCCACGTTACGACTTTCAATAGAATGCGCTAAACGGATGGCTGCATCATGAACGCGCGTGACCGGCAATGACGCTCGGGTCCGACCCTTCCGGCGAAATCCGCGCCTTCTTTCTCTCCGCGGCGGCACAGCGCGGCGTTCTGTCGCTTGGCGGCGCGATCTACCGTTGCTCCTTCGGCCGCGCCGGCATCGCGGTCAGGAAACGCGAGGGCGACGGCGCAACCCCGATGGGGCGTTTTGCGCTCGGCCGCGTCTTCTTCCGCCCCGACCGGGGCGCAAGGCCGCAAACGGCGCTTACGACCGTCCCCCTGTCGCCCGCGCTCGGCTGGTGCGAGGACCCTTCGAGCCCCGAGTATAACCGCCTTGTCCGCCTGCCGTCCTCAAGCCGCCATGAGCGCATGTGGCGCGACGATCCTCTCTACGATATCTGCGTCGAGATCGCCTATAATGACGCGCCCGTCCTCAAGGGGCGCGGCAGCGCCATCTTTCTGCATCTCGCACGGCCCGGCTATGCGCCGACCGAAGGCTGCATCGCCGTCAACGGGCGCGACATGCGCCGCCTGCTCAGCCAAGTTTCGCCCGGCGCGATGCTGCGCATCGGCTAGACGACGACGACTCGGGTCGGCGCAAAATATTCCTCCTCCCCCCTTTCGGGGGAGGAAGAAAAATCAACGTCTTGGCGGAGCCCACGCGAAGCCAAGCGTTAGATTTTTCAGGTGGGGGGTACTGGCCCCCCCTCTTGCAAAATTCAAGGGTTAGCCTCGCTTGGGCTCGGCTAACACCTTGATTTTGCTTTCTCCCCCGCCAACGGGGAGAAGGGTTTATGGTATCGGCGCTCACTCTAGCCCCGTTCGCCGAAGATGGCGGTGCCGACCCGCACATGGGTGGCGCCATAGGCGATGGCGATCTCGAAATCGGCGCTCATCCCCATGCTGAGGCCGGTGACGCCAGCCTCGCCGGCGATCTTGCGCAACAGCGCGAAGTGCGGCGCCGGCGCCTCGTCGAAGGGCGGAATGCACATCAGGCCGCTGATCGTCAGCCCGAACTCGTCGCGGCAGCGGGCGACGAACGCGGCGGCCTCGCGCGGATCGACGCCCGCCTTCTGCGCCTCGCCCCCGGTATTGACCTCGACGAAAAGCTCGAGTCGCCGCCCCGTGCGGGCCTGCTCGTCGGCGATCGCCTTGGCGATCTTTTCCCGGTCGATCGTGTGGATGGCGTCGGCGAGGCCGACCGCGTCCTTGACCTTGTTCGATTGCAAGGGGCCGACCAGATGCAGCTTCAGCGACGGGTGCTGCGCCCGCAAGTCCGGCCATTTGGCCTTCGCCTCCTGCACCCGGTTCTCGCCGAACACGAGCTGCCCCGCGGCGATCACCGGCTCGATCGCCTCCGCCGGGAAGGTTTTCGACACGGCAATCAGCGTGATCTCGGCCGGATCGCGGCCGGCCTCGCGCGCGGCGTGCGCGATGCGCCCGCGCACCGCCTCCAGCCGCGCCGCCGCGCTTTCCCGCGCCCGTCTCTCGTCCATGCGCCCTCCCATACAGGATGTCGCACGCCCGGGGTAGCGGTCCGTGTCTTAAGTTTGCCCCAGACCGGATGAAACAGCGGGTGGGGCGGCAAGGCCCTTCCTGGATCGGATTGCGGACGTTGCGTGAAATCAGGGCTTACGACTGGGATGTGCCATAACCGACCATTCAATGGCGGCTCACCACTGTCCAGGCCGTGACCTCATAAACGCGCCGTTCGTCGGCTGACCGTCACCGCCGACGAAAACCAGGTCCCCGTGAGTGACGCGGTCATGGAGAGCGTGACCGACGCCTCGGTTCGCATCGAGCTGCTGGCGACCGTCGCGCTCAGGGGTGTCGCGAATCCAGTCGCCCTGTTCTATCGCGACCTGCGGCTCCCCGAGCTTTTCGCCGACGAAAATCTGGCGATTCTGTGGAGTAACAAGGAGCTGGAAGGCCGGGTCGTGGTATCGATTTGAGCGCGGAGTGCTCTTATCCTTTGTCCCCCGGTGGCCGATACTTGATCGACGAGGCCTTTTGCAAGGCTGCCAGTGTCTCCTCAACGGTCAACAAGACAGTCGTCTGGAAAGAACCCAGCGCTCCGCCAGCGCCAATCGCAATCGCGGTGGCTGTCATCGAGGTGTTGTCCGGAGCCTCCCACAAGTTGTATCCGTCGTGATCGCCGAAGGCATACCAGAAACCGTGCAACTTTCCGCCGACCGCTTCGATGTACTGCTTGGCTGCGGCTCGGCGATCCTCAGGGTTCTTCATGAGCTTCGCCCATGTGGCCGGCGTGTAGCTGAACCGGGTCAGGTAGAATGGCATCGGTCTTTCTCCTTCGCATTTATCCGGCCCGGCGGTCAAAGCCCCCCGGATACGCTTTCCCCACCGTGCGCTTCGCGCGCATCCGCCGCAAGAACTAAAGGTTGCAGCGAGGCCCGACCGTTGGAAATGCCGCCGCCGGACATCTCTGTCAGGAAGGGGTCGCCCCCCCGTCGTGCGAGTTGCCCCCTTGCGAAGTCCGTTCCTCGACCCGGCAGCGGACATTGCGCGCTCGGCTGCTAGACGCGATGAAATCAGATCGAATCGATCTCGTCGCTTCCGCGAAAGCGGGAGCCTATTGGCGGTGCGTCTTGGCAGGCCTTTGGCCCGTCACGACCCGCGTTCCAATTCGCTTCGGCCAATGGATTCCCGCTTTACGCGGGAATGACGGAAAGGACGACCACGTTTGAAATCATCCCGCTCCCAACGCATAGCGGCCACTTTCCAAACTGTCGCAGCCACGCTCGCCCCGCACGTGCTAACGGTTGACGCGCTTAAGCCTTTTTGCTCCATAGCCGCAGGCTTACTCGACGGATCACCGCAATGGCGTCTGAACGCTACAATGCCGGCGAAGCGGAAGCCCGCTGGCAGAAGCTGTGGGCGGAGCGCGACATCTTCCGCACCCGCAACGACGACCCGCGGCCGAAATATTACGTGCTGGAGATGTTCCCCTATCCGTCGGGCCGCATCCACATGGGCCATGTGCGCAACTACGCCATGGGCGATGTCGTCGCCCGCACCATGCGCGCCAAGGGCTACAACGTGCTGCACCCGATGGGCTGGGACGCCTTCGGCATGCCGGCCGAGAACGCCGCCATGGCGCAAAAGGTGCACCCGGCGAAATGGACCTATTCCAACATCGAGGCGATGCGCGGCCAGCTCAAGTCCATGGGCCTGTCGCTCGACTGGAGCCGCGAGTTCGCCACCTGCGATCCCGCCTATTACAGGCAGCAGCAGAAGCTGTTCCTCGACTTCCTCAAGGCCGGCCTCGCATATCGCAAGCGCTCGAAGGTGAATTGGGACCCGGTCGACCGGACGGTGCTCGCCAACGAGCAGGTGATCGACGGCCGCGGCTGGCGCTCCGGCGCCGTCGTCGAGCAGCGCGAGCTGACCCAGTGGTTCTTCAAGATCTCGGCCTATTCAGACGACCTGTTGCAGGCGCTCGACGGGCTCGACCGCTGGCCGGAGAAGGTGCGCCTCATGCAGCGCAACTGGATCGGCAAGTCGGAAGGCCTGCTGGTCCGCTTCGAGACGGTGGCGGAGACGGCGCCCGCCGGCCACGACGAGCTCGAAATCTATACGACGCGGCCCGACACGCTCTACGGCGCGAGCTTCATGGCGCTGTCGCCGGACCATCCGCTGTCCGCCGCGGCGGCCGAGGCCGACCCCAAGCTTGCCGCCTTCATCGCCGAATGCCGCAAGATCGGCACCAGCGTCGCGGCCCTCGAGAGCACCGCGAAGAAGGGCTACGACACCGGCATCCGGGTCAGGCATCCCTTCATCGCGGACAAACTTCTGCCCGTCTATGTCGCTAACTTCATCCTCATGGATTACGGCACCGGCGCGATATTCGGCTGCCCGGCTCACGATCAGCGTGACCTCGATTTCGTTCGCGCCTACGGGCTGGAGGTCATTCCCGTGGTGCTGCCGGACGGCGCGGATCCCGCAAGCTTCACCATCGGCGATGAGGCCTATGTCGAGGACGGAACGCTGTTCAACTCCGGCTTCCTGAACGGGCTGAGCGTGCCCGCGGCGATCGAAGCGGCGGCAAAGCGGCTCGAACGCCGGACCCTGCGCGGCCGTCCGCAGGGCAGGCGCCAGACCAATTACCGGCTGCGCGACTGGGGCATCTCGCGCCAGCGCTATTGGGGCTGCCCGATCCCGATCGTCCATTGCGCCGACTGCGGCGCGGTGCCGGTCAAGGAGGCCGAGCTGCCGGTGACGCTGCCCGAGGATGTGACCTTCGACAAGCCCGGCAATCCCCTCGACCGCCACCCGACCTGGAAGAACGCCCCTTGCCCGGCCTGCGGCAAAGCCGCACGGCGCGAGACCGACACCATGGACACCTTCGTCGATTCGTCCTGGTATTTCGTCCGCTTCACCGCGCCCATGGCCGAAACGCCCACCGACCGCGCGGCGGCCGACGCCTGGCTGCCGGTCGACCAGTATATCGGCGGCATCGAGCACGCCATCCTGCACCTGCTCTATTCGCGCTTCTTCACCCGCGCCATGCGGGCCACCGGCCATGTCGGGATGGACGAGCCCTTCGCCGGCCTGTTCACGCAGGGCATGGTGGTGCACGAGACCTACCGCAGAAAGGACGGTACCTGGGCGAGCCCGGCCGAGGTGCGGGTGCGCGAGGAGGGCGGCCTGCGCACGGCGGCGCTGATCGACACCGGCGAAGCGGTCGAAATCGGCGGAATCGAGAAGATGTCGAAGTCGCGGCGCAACACCGTCGACCCGTCCGACATCATCGAGGCCTACGGGGCGGATACGGCGCGCTGGTTCATGCTGTCGGATTCGCCGCCCGAGCGCGACGTCAACTGGACCGAGGAAGGCGTCAACGGCGCCTGGCGCTTCATGCAGCGGCTGTGGCGGCTCATCGGCGATTGCGAGACGGCGATCGCGCCCGCCGGGACCCCGCTTCCCCAATCGCTCTCGGATCGGGCGCTCGCCCTGCGCCGGGCCGCCCACAAGGCGCTCAACGCCGTCGACACCGACCTTGCGCGGCTGCGCTTCAACCGGGCGGTCGCCGCCGTCTATGAGCTCGCCAACAGCCTCACCGCGGCACTTGCCGACGCGCGCGGCAAAGGCGCCGCGGCGCCGGACATGGCCGCCGTGTTGCGCGAGGCGGTCGAGATCCTGGTCCAGATGACGGCGCCGATGATGCCGCATCTGGCCGAGGAATGCTGGCGTAGGCTCGGCCACGAGACGCTCATCGCCGAGCAGCCCTGGCCGGCGGCCGACCAGGCGATGCTGGTCCAGGACACCATCACCATCGCCGTCCAGGTCAACGGCAAGCGCCGCGACGAATTGACAATCCCGCGCGATGCGGCGAAAGAAGAGATCGAGAAAGCGGCCCTGGCGCTTGCCAATGTCGCGCGCGCGCTGGGCGGCAAGCCGGTCAGAAAAGTCATCGTCGTGCCGCAGAGGATCGTCAATGTGGTTTCCTGACGCGGTTTTCGCTCGCTATGCGGCGCTGGCCGCATGCCTGTTGCTGGCCGGTTGCTTCCGGCCCATGTATGGGAGCATCGAGGACGGTTCCTCGCCGGTGATCGAGGAGCTGTCGCGCGTCAATGTGGCGCCGATCGCGGGCCGCGTCGGACAGATGGTGCGCAACGAGCTCATCTACGCCTTCTCGGCCGGCGAGGCGACCGACGCGCCTTACAAGCTCGTCGTGACGCTGAAGGAAGGCACGGAAGAAACCATGCTGCAGAGAACCGGCGAGGCGGTGACCAAGATTTACGAATTGCGCGCCAACTTCACCCTGATCGACGTGCAAAGCGGAAAGGTGCTGCATGGCGGCTCGTCCGCATCGCGCGCGTCCTACGACCGCACCACGCAGCTGTTCGCCAATCAGCGCGCCGCCCGCGACGCGGAAGACCGCGCCGCCAGGGTCGTCGCCGAGAATGTGAAGACCCGCATCGCCGCCTATTTCGCGTCGCGCGGCTAGAGCGGTTCCCGGCCGGCGGGAGAGCCTCGATGACCATCGTCCAGCCCGCCCGCGCCGACCGCTTCGTCCGCGAACCGCCGGCGGAGACCCGCGCCATCCTCCTCTACGGTCCCGACGCCGGCCTTGTCGGCGAGCGGGCCAAGACGGCGGCTTCCGCCTTTACCGAAGGGTCCGACGACCCGTTCGCGATTGCCCGCATCGAGGCGGCCGACATCCAAGCGGATCCGGCGCGCATCGCCGACGAGGCGACCTCGATGGCGTTGTTCGGGGGTCAGCGGGCGATCCGGGTGCGGCCGGAATCCCAGGACATCGCCGCCACCCTTTCCGGGCTCGTCGAGCGCATTGCCGCCGACAGTCTCATCATCGTCGAGGCCGGCAACCTCGCGCCCACCTCCCGGTTGCGCAAGCTCTTCGAGACGACCGCGTCCTTCGCCGCGGTGCCCTGCTACGCCGACACGGAGCGCGATCTGGAGACGCTGATCGACGATGAGCTTGGCGCCCGGAAGATGCGCATCGATGCCGATGCCCGCGCCTTCCTCATCGCCCATCTCGGCGGCGACCGGCGCGCCTCGCGCATGGAGCTGGAAAAGCTCTGCCTCTACGCCGGGCCGGGCGGCCGGGTGGCGCTCGAGGATGTCGCCGCCATCGTCGGCGACGTCTCGGCGCTGGAGCTCGACCAGGCGCTCGACGCGGCGGGCCTCGGCGAGGCGGCAAGCCTCGACAGGGCCGTGCAGCGCCTGCTCGCCGCCGGCGGCCAGCCCGCCCAGCTCGTCTCGGCCGCCATCCGCCATTTCCTGACGCTGCACGCCCTGCGCGCCGAAAAGGACGCGGGCACCTCCGCCCGCGCCGTCGTCGACAAGGCCAAGCCGCCGATCTTCTTCAAGCGGCGCGAGGCGGTGACGCGCCAGCTCGAGCGCTGGTCGCGGGGCGACATCGAGGCCGCGCTCGACCGCCTGCGCGAGGCCGAACGCTGGTCGCGCCTGGGCGACGCGCTGGCCGCGCCCGCGGTCGCCCAGACGCTCATCGACATCTGCGTGAGCGCGCGGCGGTAGAGCAATCCATTGTCGTCATACCGGCGAAAGCCGGTATCCGGTTGCGGCGGAGCCTGTCGCAAAGCCGCTCTGGATTCCGACCTGCGTCGGAATGACGAGTTTGGAATTTCCAAATCCCAATGACACGGGATGAACGAGCGTGGAGTGGGCATCGGCCGGACGGGCGATGCCCACGCGGAAGCCGGCGAAGCCGCGAAGCACATCGCTTCTACGCGTGGGCACGGCGCGCCATCCGCGCCTTTGCGCATCCTACCGGGCTGGATGCCAGTCTACTCGGGGCGATCCAGAGAGGACGACTTCGGCTCATCTGGGAGCAGCGCCGATAGGAAGCTACAGGTGGCCAGGGTTGCCGCGGCGATCGCTTCAAGAAACTCGTCCATCTGCGCACCGCGACACCGCACCCGCTGCACCCACTCGTTCGAGAGCTCCCGATACGCGGTGAGGTGCTCGCGTTCCCAGCCCTTATCGGGGTCGCCTGCAGAGATCACGCCTGTCAATAAGACTTGGTTTGTCGCTAGATCCTCGAAGCGGCGGTGGTGATGTGCAAGATTGCGTTCCCGCAGCTCGTGTTCGAATATCTTATCAAATTTCTTTATAAAATCACCAATACTGAGACGGTGTGTTGGTTCCACTGCCGATACTGCCTTCAAATACTTCTTGATGCGCTCTTTTATTTCGTAGAAACGCCCGAAAAACATTTCGCAGACGTTGGTTATGTGTCTGTGTCGGGAGACCGGCAGTCCGCGAAATGGGTACCGACGGAAATAGTATTCGCAATCCTTCAGCGACTCCACAGCTTCCACCAGTCCAAGGTACTGGATAATAACGGTATGCTCCTTTTCGACCTCTTCGGAGAACTGGAACTCGGCCTCGTACTTTTCCAAGGTCGTCGGAAAAGCTTCCTCAAAATAGAGAGTGCGCCCGATCCGATTGCGCCTCCACACTTTCCAACCAGGATAGTCTTCGAGGTTCATCGTCCATGCCCGGATGGCGTTCCACATCTGGGCGCTTGATGTGTCAACCATTACGTTGCCAGCTCCCCACTGGGATCCTTCGATCAGTCCAGCATGATATCCAGAACGTCAGCAACTCGTAACCACCGAATGGCTCCAATTGTGCCAAGTCAGAGAATGTAGTGTGTTCCTTGCGGCGCCTATCAATCCCTCGTCTTGATGCGCGCAGCAATTCGACTTGTTTCTTTGGGCGACGATCTCATGGCCAAGACGAAGACGAAATCAATCAAGCGAGGGCAGTCATAGCGCAGTAAGATTGTCGAAGCCTGGATCGGCGGATCGAATCGAATTTGTTTCTTCCACCCCTTAGGGAACACTTCCAAAGTCCCGCCCCCTCCGTCCCGTTGCCGGGATTCGATTTCGCTAATAAGCGGACGCCAAATATAGCGCGACATAACCGATTTTATGCGCCAAACGCTTAAATGGTCATCGTCAACATTAAACTGTATTTCATGAGGGGTTTCTGTTCGTCCGCTGATGCGCGATAGCCAGGCAGTGACAGTGGGCTTTGCGGCCGCGACGCCACGGCGTTGGCCGCGCCACATGCGAAACGTGGCGAAAGCTGTAACGATTGCCCCAATCGCCGCTAGCGCCGTTAGCCCAACAACCAGCCATTCTCGAAATGTCATCCAAAAATCGGCAGGCAGGCCCATTGGTATATCCTGATTTTAGTCGCACACCAACGCACGAGCCTTTTGCCTATTGCCTGTGCGACCACCCCTCAACCGGTTTGTTGATAGGTCAGCCGATTACGCCGGCGATTGCCCTTGTAGGGCAGGCGGAATCAAGCACGCCGAGCCTCGTGCGACTGCTGAAACGGAATTCGAACTCGGCCCCGCCCCTAACCGCCGCCCTTGAGCCGGTGGCAGATGACGTCGAGCTGCTCCAGGGTGCGGTAGCGGATGCGCACCTCGCCGCCGATGCCGATCTTGTGGTCGATGGCGACCGTCAGGCCGAGGGCGTCGCTGAGCGCCTTTTCGAGCGCCAGCGTGTCGGCGTCCTTTCCCGACCGGTTCCGCCGCGCCGCGGCGCCCGGCTTGCGCACCGCCGTCTCGGTCTCGCGCACCGACAGGTCGAGGGCGACGATGCGCTCGGCCAGGCCCACCGGGTCCGGGTGAGTGACCAGCGCCCGGGCATGGCCGGCGCTGAGCTTGCCCGAGCGCAGATAGGCCTGCACCTTCTCCGGCAGCTTGAGGAGCCTGAGCGTGTTGGCGACATGGCTGCGGCTCTTGCCGATGATCCTGGCGAGTTCGTCCTGGGTGTATTGGAACTCGCCGACCAATTGCTCGTAGCCGTGCGCCTCCTCGATCGGGTTGAGGTCGGTGCGCTGCACGTTCTCGACGATGGCGATCTCCAGCGCCTCCTTGTCGCCGAGGTCGTAGACCAGCACCGGGACCTCGTGCAGGCCGGCCTTTTGCGCCGCCCGCCAGCGCCGCTCTCCGGCGACGATCTCGAACTCGTCGGCCGCGCCGGCGACGGAGCGCACGATGATCGGCTGGATGATGCCCTTTTGGCGGATCGAATCGGTGAGATCGGCGATCTGCTCGTCGCCGAAGCGCTTGCGCGGGTTGCGCGGATTGGGCTTGAGGAAGGCGGTCGGCACCCGCTGCGCCGCCCGCCCCGGGCCCGCCGCCTCCTCGCCGATGTCGCCGATCAGCGCCGCCAGCCCGCGCCCGAGACGGGAGGGGTGTGCGGAATCGCCGCGGCTGTCCTTCGCCTGTGCCGACATCATTCCCCTCTATTGCTGTCGCCCTTGGTCTTGCGACCGGACCGCGCGCCGGAAGCCCGCCTCATGCGGCATGAAGCGCCTGCTCGCGCTGGATAATCTCGGTCGCGAGCCGGATATAGGCCTGGCTGCCGGCGCATTTATAGTCGTAGAGCAGCACCGGCTTGCCGTAGGACGGCGCCTCGGAGACGCGCACATTGCGCGGAATGATGGTGTTGTAGACCTTGTCGCCCATGAAGGCGCGCACATCCGCGACCACCTGGCCGGCGAGATTGTTGCGCGAATCATACATGGTCAGCACGATACCATGGATGCTCAGACCCGGATTGAGGGTGCGCTGAACCTGCTCGACGGTGCGCAACAGCTGGCTCAGGCCTTCCAGCGCGAAGAACTCGCATTGCAGCGGCACCAGGATCGCCTGCGCCGCGGTCATGGCGTTAAGGGTCAGCAGACCGAGCGAGGGCGGGCAGTCGAGCAGAACATAGCTGTAGGCGAGCTCGTCGCCGGGCTCGACGCGGGTGACATCGGCGATGGCATTTTTCAGCCGGAAGGCCCGGTCGCTCCTCTGCGCCACCTCGAGCTCGAAACCGAGCAGATCCAGCGTCGAGGGCACGATGGAAAGCTGCGGCACGGCGGTCTTTTGCGCCGCGGCGGCGATATCCGCGTTGCCCATCAGCACGTCGTAGGACGAGGTCGCCCGCGCCGCCCGGTCAATGCCGAGGCCGGTCGAGGCGTTGCCCTGGGGGTCGAGATCGACGATCACCACCCGTTCGCCGATCGCCGCAAGCGCGGTTCCGAGATTGATCGCCGTCGTGGTCTTGCCGACGCCGCCCTTCTGGTTGGCAATGACCAGAATCCGGGGCTCGGTCCGATGGGGGGACAATAAGCTCATGGCCTCGTCGCTCACCGCCGCTGAAGCTTGTGCACCATCAATATCCGCCCCTGCGGATCGGTCAAGCTTTCAAATATGTCGCAGGCGATATTCCAGGCAATCGAGGCGGCGGTCAATTCGCGCTCCACGTCGCGGCCCTTGGGAAGCAAGGCCCGCGCGGGACCGGTGAGAAACGGCGCGATCAGGGGCGCAAGCTCGACAAGGGGCGCGAGCGCCCGGGCGGTGACGATGTCGAACGGCCCCTTGAGGTGATTCGCGGCCTCCTCGATGCGCATGGCATGAACCCGCGCCGGCGCCGCGGTCTCGCGCCGCACGGCGTTCAGAAACGCGCATTTGCGCGCGTTGGCCTCGACCAGGTCGACTGCGGCACCTTCCCTGCCCTTGAGCAGGATGGCGATGACCATGCCGGGAAAGCCGGCGCCCGAGCCGAGGTCGAGCCAGCGCCGGGCCTCGGGCGCAAGCTTGAGAAGCTGGGCTGAGTCCGCGAAGTGGCGGCTCCAGACCTCATCGAGGCTTGCCGCCGCGACCAGGTTCTGCGCCTTCTGCCAGCGCCCAAGGAGCGCCGCGTAGCGCTCGAGCAGGCCCAGCGTTTCACGTGAAACGGAATATCGTGCGGCGAAGTCCTCGGGCGTCATTTCTCAGGCGCTCGCCGCGAGCGCGCCGCGGCGGATATGGGCGATCAGCAGGACGAGGGCTGCCGGTGTCATGCCGTCGATGCGGCCGGCCTGGCCGATGGTCAGCGGCCGCACCAGGGTGAGCTTCTCGCGCACCTCCGTCGACAGGCCGGCGATGCGCGAGAAATCGATGCGCTCGGGGATCCGCAGGCCTTCGTCCTTGCGGAAGCTCTCGATGTCGCGCGCCTGGCGGGCGAGATAGGCGGCGTAGCGGGCATCGATGGCGATCTGGCCGGCGATGGCGGCGGGAATGTCGCCCAGTTCCGGCCAGATGCGGGCGAGCGCCGCGATGTCAATGTCGGGATAGGATAGGAGTTCGAAGGCGCTGCGGCGGACCCCGTCGCGGTTGATTCGGAGCCCATTGCGGGCGGCCTCGTCGGGGCTCAGCGAAAGCCCGTCAAGCCGCGTCCTGGCCGCCGTCAAGACCGCCATCCTGCCGGCGAACGCCGTCAGCCGCGCCCTGCCGACGCCGCCCAGCGCGATCGCCAGGGGGGTCAGCCGCTGGTCGGCATTGTCGGCCCTCAGCGCCAGGCGGAACTCGGCGCGCGAGGTGAACATGCGGTAAGGCTCGCTGACCCCGCGCGTGACGAGATCGTCGATGAGAACGCCGATATAGGCCTGCGACCGGTCGACGGTGAAGGCGTCGCGGCCGGCAACCCACAGGCCTGCGTTGAGGCCGGCGATCAGGCCCTGGGCGGCGGCTTCCTCATAGCCCGTGGTGCCGTTGATCTGGCCGGCGAGGAACAGCCCCTCGAGCCGCTTGGTCTGCAGCGTTGGATAAAGCTCGCGCGGGTCGACATAGTCATATTCAATGGCATAGCCGGGGCGGATCATCCGCGCATTCTCAAGCCCCGGTATGGTCTTCAACAGCGCCCTCTGGACCTCCTCCGGCAGCGAGGTCGAGATGCCGTTCGGATAGACCGTATCGTCGCCGATTCCCTCCGGCTCGAGAAAGATCTGGTGGCTCTCGCGGTCCTTGAAGCGAACGATCTTGTCCTCGATCGACGGGCAGTAGCGCGGCCCCCGGCTCTCGATCTGACCGGAATACATAGGCGACCGGGCGAGGTTTTCTTCGATCATCCGGTGCGTCGCCTCGGTCGTCTTGGTGATGTGGCAGACGACCTGCGGCGTTTCGATCGTTTCGCTCAGGAACGAAAAAGGCGCGGGCGGCTCGTCGCCGCGCTGCACCGCAAGCCCGTCCCAGGCGATCGTCCGCCCATCGAGCCGCGGCGGCGTTCCGGTCTTCAGCCGGCCGATACGGAAGCCTGCCCCGTAAAGCGTCCTCGATAGGCCGAGGGACGGCGCCTCGCCGGCGCGGCCGGCGGGAATCTTCTTTTCCCCGATATGGATGAGGCCATTGAGGAAGGTGCCGGTGGTCAGCACCACGGCGGCGGCGCCGATATCACGGCCATCGCCGACGCGCAGGCCGGCGACGCGGCCGTGGCTGAAAATGAGGTCCTCGGCCTCCGCCTCGATGATCTCGAGCCTCGGGGTCGCGCGCATTTCCGCCTGCATGGCGGCGCGGTAACGGGCCCGGTCGATCTGCGCCCGCGGCCCCCACACCGCCGGCCCCTTGGAGCGGTTGAGCATGCGGAACTGGATGCCGGCCTTGTCGGCCATGCGGCCCATGACCCCGTCGAGCGCGTCGATCTCGCGCACCAGATGGCCCTTGCCGAGGCCGCCGATCGCCGGGTTGCAGCTCATTTCGCCGATGGTCGAGACGCGGTGCGTAACGAGTGCTACGCGCGCGCCGAGCCGGGCCGCGGCGGCGGCCGCCTCGCAGCCGGCATGGCCGCCGCCGATGACGACGACGTCGAAGCAATTGGCGGGATCGGTCCGCAAGGGCTCGCTCATGGCCGTCTCGGCTCCTTTCCGGTCGCGCCTGTCTAGCGCCGCGCGGCAACGCCGTCAAAACGGTTTCACGTGAAACCTCACTTGCCGATGCAGAAATCGGCGAAGATGACATCGAGCAGATCCTCGACATCGACGCGGCCGGTGAGCCGCCCGAGCGCCCGGGCCGCAAGCCGCAGCTCCTCGGCCAGAAGCTCGGTCGACACGCCGGCCTTGGCCGCGGCGGCAAACCGGGCAAGCGCGGCGGCGCAATCTTCAAGCGCGGCGCGATGGCGGGCGCGGCTGATCGCCGGGTCCTCGCCCACCCCGCACAGCTCCCGTGCCGCCGCCGCGATTTGCTCGACCAAGGCGTCGACACCCCAGTCCTTGGCAACGGAGAGGCACAATTGGCTGAGGTCCCAGCCTTGGCGCGGCGGCGAATCGGAGCGAAGGTCCCATTTGCTGCGGACACGAAGCAGGCGCTGACCGTGGCGCGGCTCAGGCGCCGGCGCCGCCGCCGTTCCGTCCGCCGGATCGAGCCAGACGAGGATGTCGGCGCGATCGAGCGCCTGGCGCGCGCGGCGCACGCCTTCTTCCTCGATCTCGTCTGCCGCCTCGCGCAGGCCCGCCGTATCGGTCAGGATCACCGGATAACCGGACAGATCCAGATGCACCTCGATCACGTCTCGCGTCGTGCCGGCGCGTTCCGAGACGATGGCGACGTCGCGCCGGGCAAGCGCGTTCATCAGCGTCGATTTGCCGGCATTGGCCGGCCCGGCGATGACCACCCTTAAACCCTCGCGCAGCCGCTCGCCGCGTCGCCCGTCGGCGAGATGGCGGGCGATTTCGCCGGCCACCGCCGCGGCCTCGGCCGCGACCTCTTCGCCAAGCGAGCCCGGCACGTCGGCCTCGTCGGCAAAGTCGAGCGCCGCCTCAAAATGCGCGAGCGCCCGCATCAGCCGGTCGCGCCACCCGTCATAGAGCCGGCCCGCCGCGCCTTCAAGCTGGCGCACCGCCTGGCGCCGCTGCGCCTCCGTCTCGGCGTCGATGAGATCGGCGAGGCCTTCGGCCGCGGTCAGATCGAGCCTGCCGTTCTCGAACGCCCGGCGCGCGAACTCGCCGGGCTCGGCCAGGCGAAGGCCCTCTAACGCCGCCAGCGCCGCGGTGAGCGCGGCGGCCACGGCCCGGCTGCCATGGACGTGCAATTCGCCCATATCCTCGCCAGTGAAGCTCTGAGGCCCCGGTAGCCACAAGATAAGCCCGCGATCGATCTCGGTCCCGTCGGCGGGATCGCGCAGCACCCGCAGCGCGGCGCGCCGCGGCGCGGGCAGAGCCCCGGCAAGAGCCTTCAGCGCCGTGCGCGCTTGCGGCCCGGAGAGGCGGAACACCGCGACGCCGGCCCGGCCGGGGCCGCTGGAAAGAGCGAAAATCGTATCGTAGGCGGTCATCCGCGTTTCACGTGAATCTCTCCTGCGCGTCGATCTTATTGCACTGACGTGCAAGCCCTATACCTTAACCACCCGACCCGAGTCCCTCTCAGCTGCCGAAAGGCCGGCCCTGCCCGATGACCGAAAATCTTCTCGCCAACGAGACCAGCCCCTATCTGCTGCAGCACAAGGACAACCCGGTCCGTTGGCGGCCCTGGGGGCCGGAGGCCCTGTCGGAGGCCAAGGCGGCGAACAAGCCGATCCTGCTGTCGGTCGGCTATGCCGCCTGCCATTGGTGCCACGTCATGGCGCATGAGAGCTTCGAGGACGACGAGGTGGCGGAGGTCATGAATGCCCACTTCGTCAACATCAAGGTCGACCGCGAGGAACGCCCGGACATCGACGCCATCTATATGTCGGCGCTGCATCTCCTCGGCGAGCACGGCGGCTGGCCGCTGACCATGTTTCTGACGCCGGACGCCGAGCCGTTTTGGGGCGGCACCTACTTTCCCAAGATACCGCGCTTCGGAAAGCCGGGGTTTATCGATGTCTTACAGGCAGTTAGTAAGATATTCCAGGCCGAACCGGAAAAGATCGAGCACAATCGCGCAGCGCTGCTGGAGCGGCTGCGCGCCGGCGCCGGCGGCGCGGCCAGCGACGCGCTGACCCCCGACCTCGTCGACGCGGCGGCCGAGCGGCTTGTAACCGTAAGCGACGCGGAAAACGGCGGCATCCAGGGCGCGCCGAAGTTCCCCCAGACCGCGTTTCTGGAGCTGTTGTGGCGGGCCGGAGAACGCACCGGCGAGCGCCCGTATCCAGCCGCGGTGCTGCGGGCGCTGAACCGCATGAGCATGGGCGGCATCTACGACCATCTCGGCGGCGGCTTTTCCCGCTACAGCGTCGACGCGCGCTGGCTGGTGCCGCATTTCGAAAAGATGCTCTACGACAACGCGCTTCTTATCGATTTGTTAACCATGGCCTGGCGCACCACCGGGTCCGAGCTGTTCAAGCGGCGGGTCGGCGAGACGGTCGGCTGGCTTAAGCGCGAGATGCTGACGGGCGAAGGCGCCTTCGCCTCCAGCCTCGATGCCGATTCAGAGGGCGAGGAAGGCAAGTTCTATGTCTGGACGGCGGACGCGCTGCGCGCCGGACTCGGCAATAAGGATTACGGCGTATTCGCGGATCATTACGGCGTCATGGCGGCCGGCAACTGGGAGGGCAAGACGATCCTCAACCGCTCGCACCACGAGGATCTGGCAACGCCTGAAGTAGAAGCCCGCTTGGCGACGTTGCGCGAAAAGCTCCTAAAAGAGCGCGAAAAACGGGTGCGTCCGGGGCTCGACGACAAGGTACTTGCGGATTGGAACGGACTTGCCGTGCACGCCCTCGCCCAGGCGGGCTTTGCCTTCAACCGCCCGGAATGGGTCGGTCTTGCCCGCAACGCCTTCCGCTTCCTCGCCGATGCGATGGCCGACGGCGAGCGCCTATTCCACAGCTACCGCTCGAGCCGGGCAAGCCATAAGGGTCTGCTGTCCGATTACGCCAACATGATCCGCGCCGCCCTCGCGCTCCATGAGGTTTCGGGCGAGAGCCACTATCTTGACCGCGCGCGCGGCTGGACGGCGGTGCTGGAGCGCCATTTCCTCAACCCCAACGGCGCCTATTTCATGGCCCCCGACGACAGCGACGACTTGATCGTGCGGCCGCTTTCCGGCGTCGACGACGCGACCCCCAATGGCAACGCGGTCTCGGCGGTAAATCTTCTGCGGCTGTGGCACATGACCGGCGAAGCGGCCCATCGCGACCGCGCCGAGTCGATCCTTTCCGCCTTTGCCGCGGACATGAAGCGCAATGCTTTCAGCTTTTGCGGTCTGCTCAACGCCTATGACCTGGCGCTGCGCGCGACCGAGCTGGTGCTGATCGCGCTTGCCGGCGGCGATGCGGCCGAAGCCCTTGTCGATGCGACAAGGCGCGCCGCCTCGGTCAATCTGATCATGACGCGGCATGCAAGCGGGAAAGACCTGCCGGCCGGCCATCCCGCCTTTGGCAAGTTCGCGGAAGACGGCAAGGCGACCGCCTTCGTCTGCCGAAGCGGCGCCTGCTCCTTGCCGATCACGGATGCGGACGCGCTTGCTGCAGCGTTGGCGTCGGCACCGCCGCCTTCATCGCCGGTTTGAACCGCCTACAAGCGTCTCCGGCCGTTTGCAAGGCCCAAACCAATCCGCTCAGGTGTTCATCGACTCGAAGAATTCGCCGTTCGACTTGGTCTGCTTGAGTTTGTCGATCAGAAACTCGATGGCATCGACGGTGCCCATCGGGTTGAGGATGCGGCGTAGCACGTACATCTTCTGAAGCTGCGGCTTCTCCACCAACAGCTCCTCCTTGCGCGTGCCGGAGCGCAGAATGTCCATCGACGGGAACACGCGCTTGTCGGCGACCTTGCGGTCGAGCACGATCTCCGAGTTGCCGGTGCCCTTGAACTCCTCGAAAATCACCTCGTCCATGCGGCTGCCGGTATCGATCAGCGCCGTGGCGATGATGGTCAGCGAGCCGCCTTCCTCGATGTTGCGCGCGGCGCCGAAGAACCGCTTCGGCCGCTGCAGCGCGTTGGCGTCGACGCCGCCGGTCAGCACCTTGCCGGAGGAGGGCACGACCGTATTGTAGGCGCGGCCCAGCCGGGTGATCGAGTCGAGCAGGATCACCACGTCGCGGCCATGCTCGACTAGGCGCTTGGCCTTCTCGATTACCATTTCGGCCACCTGAACGTGGCGCGCGGCCGGCTCGTCGAAGGTCGAGGAGACAACCTCGCCCTGGACGGTGCGCTGCATGTCGGTTACTTCCTCCGGCCGCTCATCGATGAGCAGGACGATCAAATAGCATTCCGGATGGTTGGTGGTGACGGCTTTGGCGATGTTCTGCAGCAATACCGTCTTGCCGGTGCGCGGCTGGGCGACGATCAGCGCCCGCTGCCCCTTGCCGAGCGGCGCCACGATGTCGATGACACGGCTCGACAGATCCTTGATGGTCGGGTCCTCGATCTCCATGTGCAGCCGCTCGTCCGGGTAGAGCGGCGTCAGGTTGTCGAAATGAACCTTGTGCCGGGCCTTGTCAGGGTCTTCGAAATTGATCGTGTTGACCTTGAGAAGCGCAAAGTAGCGTTCGCCGTCCTTGGGGCTGCGGATCTGCCCCTCGACGGTGTCGCCGGTGCGCAGGCTGAAGCGGCGAATCTGGCTCGGGCTGACATAGATATCGTCCGGGCCGGGGAGATAGTTGGCGTCGGGCGAACGCAGGAAGCCAAACCCGTCCTGCAGCACCTCGACGACGCCTTCGCCGACGATGTTGACCTCTTTCTGCGCCAGCTGCTTGAGGAGCGCGAACATCAGCTCCTGCTTGCGCATGGTGCTGGCGCCTTCCACCTCGAGGTCTTCGGCAAAGGTCAGAAGTTCGGTCGGTGATTTGGTTTTAAGCTCCTGCAGCTTCATTTCCTGCATGGATAGATACTCCGAAGGACAGGGACCCCGGGCAAGTCGGCTGGTTCGATTTCGACTGGTCGCTTCAAAATGCGGTGTTTCAGCACGGCCTAGCTAGCGCGATGCGGGAGGTCTTATCGGGAAGGGAATCGGTCTGAACTAAATATGTATGACCGATAGCGGCAAAAAAAGGGTATTGCCTTAAAATTATTATAGCAGAGTTGAAGGTTCGTCGAAAGGCGTAACGAGGCGGGACCTAATCGCCGGTGCTAAGAGGGGCCACCAGTCCTACGGCTGCCTGGGTTTCCGCGCACCAGCTCGACCAGCTCGGAGACATGCTGCAGCGGCGTTTCAGGAACGATGCCATGGCCAAGATTGAAGATGAACGGACCCTTGGCCAGGGCTTGCATGATTCGCTCAACGCCAGCCCTCAACACGTCGCCGCCGGCGACCAGCGCCAAGGGGTCGAGATTGCCCTGAATAACCGCATTCGGCTGTAATTCCTGCCGCGCCCGCTCGACGCCGAAGCCGGTGTCGATGCTGATCCCTTCCGGCGCCACCGCCTCGACGAGACGCCCATAGCCGTCGCAGGCCCCGCGCGGGAAGGCGATCACTGGAATGCCCGAATGCTCCGCCCGCACCGCCTCGACGATGCGGCGTATCGGTATAATGCACCAGCGGTCGAACTCCGCCGGCGGCAGGCTTCCCGCCCACGTATCGAAGATCTGAACGGCGTTGGCGCCGGCTTCGATCTGCGCATTGAGGTAGCGGGCAGAGCTCTCGACGAGAATATCGATCAATCGATTGAATGATTCGGGCTCGCGGTAGGCCCATAGCCGTGCGCCCGCCTGGTCCAGGGTTCCGCGGCCGGCGACCATATAGGTTGCGACCGTCCACGGCGCACCGCAAAAGCCGATCAGGGCCGTCTGTTTGTCGAGCACCGCGCGTACTTCCGACACCGTTTCAAGCACCGGAGCAAGGCAGCCAAGCACGCGACCGGGATCGAGCCGGGCCAACCCCTTTTCATCGGTAATCGGATCAAGCCGCGGTCCCTCGCCGTCGACGAACGTCAGCTCCTGGCCGAGGCCGTGAGGAATGACAAGAATATCCGAGAACAGGATCGCCGCATCGAAGCTGAATCTGCGAACCGGCTGCAAGGTCACTTCGGCGGCGAGCTTCGGCGAGTAGCACAGATCGAGAAAGCTGCCGGCCTTGGCGCGAACGGCGCGATATTCCGGCAGGTAGCGGCCGGCCTGTCGCATCAGCCAGATCGGCACCGGTCCGGGAGAACGTTTCCTCAAGACCTCGACCAGTCGCACCCTGCCTCGCTTCGAATTTGCGCTTTCCTCACGATTAGCTCACCTATAGCAAACAAAGATAAGAGAATCTGTTTTTGTTGCTTATTGCCAGTGGGTTGGTGGAATGTCGCCATGCTTCACCGTCTCTCCCCAGGAAGACCGAGAGCGTGTCCGACATGGGCGGTCGGCGGGGATAACTCGGGGTGAGATCGTCGCAATATGCGAAAAGGTTAACAAAGGGTTAACGATTCCGCCGTCGTGCAGAGCCGGTTCATGCCGGCGTGGAGCGGAACGGTGTGGGGACAGGCGGGGGATGGCGGCATGGTAAGGGTAACTGGAGAAAGACTGTCCCCGCGAGCCTGATTGTTGATAAAAGAGATGCCCGTGGGGATGGATTGTCCCTCCGCTCCGCCAATCGCCTCGATATACACAAGCATCCACAGCCTTTCGCATAGGATTCGACCCCGGCCCGTGCCCCGCTCGCAGCGCTTTTTTCACGTCCACTTGGTTTCCGACGCGACCGGCGAAACGCTGATCGCCGTCTCGCGCGCGGCGGCTGCGCAATATGCCGACGTCCGCGCCATCGAGCATGTCTATCCGCTGGTCCGCAAGCAGGAGCAGCTCGACGAGGCCCTGAGCGAGATCGAAACCGCGCCGGGGATCATCCTCTATACCCTCATCAACCGCGAATTGAGCGAGCGGCTCGAGCAGCGCTGCCGCGACCTCGGCCTGCCCAGCGTGTCGATCCTCAATCCGGTTCTCGGCGTCTTCCGCTCCTATCTCGGCACCGAAACGACGCCGCGCGTCGGCGGCCAGCATGTTCTCGACCGCGATTATTTCCGTCGCATCGACGCCCTCAATTTCACCATGATGCACGATGACGGCCAGCATCCGGAGAGTCTCGACGAGGCCGACGTCATCCTGGTCGGCATCAGCCGCTGCTCGAAGACGCCGACCAGCATCTATCTCGCCAACCGCGGCGTGCGCACCGCCAACGTGCCGATTATTCTCGACATGCAGCTGCCGCCGGAGCTGGAGCGCGCGAAGCGTCCGCTCATCGTCGGCCTGGTGGCGAGCGCCGACCGGATCATGCAGATCAGGCGCAACAGGGTGTTGTCGATGCACTCCGATCAGAAGACCGACTATACCGACCGCTCGGCGATCCTGCAGGAGCTTGCCTATATGCGCCGCATATGCGCCAACAATGAATGGCCGATCATCGACATCTCCCGCCGCTCGATCGAGGAGACCGCGGCGGCCGTAATCGCCATGTATCAGCGCCTCGGCGCGGAACAGGCTCAATGACGCGATCCTTGCCGCCGATCATTCTCGCCTCGGGCAGCCGAATCAGGGCCGAGATCCTGGCCGGCGCCGGCGTCACCGCCAAAGTGAAACCGGTGACGGTCGACGAGGCTGCCCTGCACGCTGAAATGGCGCAGCCGACCGTCCCGCACGAGCTCGCGTCGCGGCTCGCCGAAGCCAAGGCGCGCGCAAGCGCCGTCGCCAATCCCGAAGCGTTTGTCATCGGCGCCGACCAGGTCTTGTCGCTCAACGGCAAAGTGTTCGCGAAACCTGCCTCGGCCGCCGCCGCCGCCGATCAGCTGCGCCGTCTGCGCGGCGCGACCCACCGCCTCGATTCGGCCTTTGCCTGCATGCGCGGCGATAGGCTCATCGCAACCGAGGTCGATGGCGCGGAGCTTACCATGCACGCCTTCAGCGACGAGTTCCTCAAGTTCTATGTCGACGCGGCCGGGCCCGGCATCCTCGACAGCGTCGGCGGCTATCAGCTCGAGGGCCTCGGCGCTCAGCTCTTCGAGCGCATCGAGGGCGACTATTTCACCATTCTCGGGCTGCCGCTCTTGCCTTTGCTGGCGGTGCTGCGCACCGAGGGGCTGCTGTCGTCATGACGAGACGGCCGCCGAAAGCCTGCGTCGTCGGCTGGCCCATCGAGCATTCGCGCTCGCCCTTGATCCACCGGTATTGGCTGAAGAAATACGCGATTGCGGGAAGTTACGAGCGTGTCGCGGTACCGCCGCAGGAGATCGAAACATTCCTCACCTCGCTTGCCGCAAACGGCTATGTCGGCTGCAACGTGACGGTGCCCTTCAAGGAAGCCGCGTATCGCCTGCTCGCCCATGCCGAGCCGATGGCCAAGCGGCTGAAGGCCGCCAACACGCTGTGGCTCGACGCCGGAAGGCTTCACGGCAGCAACACCGATGTGCATGGGTTCCTCGCCGGTATGGGCGAGGAGGCGCCGGGCTGGCGCGACGAAGAAGGCCCCGTGGTTCTCCTCGGCGCCGGCGGCGCGGCGCGGGCAATCGCCGCCGGCCTCGCCGATCTCGGACGCAAGCGCCTGCGCATCGTCAACCGCACGCCGGCCCGCGCCGAGACGTTGCTGGGAGAGCTTCGGATCGAAGCCGAAATCTTCGATTGGGCGGACTGTGCGCGGGCGCTTGACGGCGCGCGCCTCGTCGTCAACGCGACCTCGCTCGGCATGACCGGCGCGCCGCCGCTGGAAATCGATCTTGCGCCGCTCGATCCGCGTGCCATCGTCGCCGATATCGTCTATGCGCCGCTGACGACCGACCTGTTGGCGGCGGCCAGGAAGCGGGGTCACCGCACCGTCGGCGGCCTCGGCATGCTGATCCATCAGGCAGCGCCCGGCTTTGCCCGCTGGTTCGGGCGCTGGCCGGAGGTCACGGACGAGCTGCGCGCATTGTTGAAACGGGACATCGAAAGCAAGCGATGGTCATTCTCGGACTGACCGGATCGATCGGCGCCGGCAAGACGGCGACGGCGGCCATGTTCCTGGCCCGCGGCGTGCCGGTCCACGATGCCGATGCCGTGGTCCACCGCCTCTACGATATCGGCGGGACGGCGGTCGACAAGGTCGCGGCCGCCTTTCCGGGCGTTGTGGTCGAGGGCCGCATCGACCGGGCGCTTCTTTCCGCCCGTGTCGTCGACGACGCGGCGGCCCTGAGGCGGCTCGAGGAGATCGTCCATCCGCTGGTGCGCGATGAGGAGGAGGCCTTCCTTACCGGCGCGCGGGCGCGGCACGCCCGGCTCGTTGTCCTCGAGATCCCGCTTCTGTTCGAGACCGGGGGCGAGAAACGCTGCGACGTCATCGCCGTCGTCTCGGCGCCACCCGATTTGCTGCGCCAGCGCGTGCTGACCCGGCCGGGCATGACGGAGGAGAAGTTTTCGTCCCTCCTCGCCCAGCAGACGAGCGATGCGGAGAAGCGCCGCCGTGCCCATTTTGTCATTGAAACGGCGCATGGCTTCGCGGCCGCCGAGAAACAGGTCGAAGACATCGTTCGCGCCCTTGCGGGCTTGCCAGGGCTGCCGAGTTGAGGGATCGTTTCATCGGGCGATTCGGGGGGCGATTCGGGTTTCCACATGCGCGAAATCATTCTCGATACCGAGACCACCGGGCTCGAGCCGGCCGACGGCCATCGGGTGGTCGAGATCGGCTGCGTGGAGCTCGTCAATCACATCCCGACCGGCCAGTTCTGGCACGGATATTTCAACCCCGAGCGGGACATGCCGCAGGCTGCCTTCAACGTCCACGGCCTGTCCGAGGGCTTTTTGCGGGACAAGCCCCTGTTCGCCGAACGGGCCTCGGATTTCCTCGCCTTTATCGAGGACGCGGAAATCGTCATTCACAACGCCGCCTTCGATACTGCGTTCCTCAATGCCGAACTTGCCCGCGCCGAGCTGCCGCCGCTGCCGACGGGCCGCATCGTCGATACGCTGAGCCTGGCGCAACGCAAACACCCGGCAGGCCCCAACTCGCTCGACGCGCTGTGCAAGCGCTACGGGATCGACAATTCCGCCCGCACCCGGCACGGCGCGCTCCTCGACTGCGAGCTCTTGGCCGAGGTCTATCTCGAACTCATCGGCGGACGCCAGGCCATTCTGGCGCTCGTCGAGACCATTGAGCGGCGCGACAGGGCGCAACCGGGACGCAGCGTTCAGCGCCCGACGCCGCTGCCGGGGCGGGTCAGCGAAGAGGATCGCGCCGCCCACCGCGCCGCCATCGAGGTGCTTGGCGCCAACGCCATCTGGCTGCGCTACCGGGACTCGTAAACGACAACCGTCGAGGAGAGATCAGGCCTTGGCCTGGCCCTTCTGTTGGGCCACGCGCTGGCGATACAGCGCGGCGAAGTCGATCGGGTCGACCATCAGCGGCGGAAAGCCGCCGTCGCGCGAGGCGGATGCCACGATCTGCCGCGCGAAAGGAAACAGGATGCGCGGACATTCGATGAGCATGATCGGCTGCAGGCTTTCGGCGGGGACGTTCTCGACGCGGAAGATGCCGGCATAGGTCAGCTCGATATTGAACACCACCTTTTCCTTGGCCGCCGCCTTGGCCTCGAGGGTCAGTTCGACCTCATAGTTGGACTCGGACAGTCCGCGGGCATTGACGTTGATGTTGATCTGGATGTTGGGATTGGTGCCGGTGGTGGCCAGGCTCTGCGGCGCGTTCGGGTTCTCGAAGGACAGGTCCTTTACATACTGGGCGAGAACGTTGAGGGTCGGACCGGGCTTGGCTCCGGCCTGTGGGGCTTCAGCAGCGCCGGCCTTCGCGGCCTCGCCGGCGCCGTCCCCATCGCTCTTGTCGTTGCCGTTGGTCGAAGATGGTTTCTTGGCCATGGCCGTGCTCCGATGGGGGTGCTTCAGCGATAACGGTCCGGAAGGCGTGCCGCCGCAGGCTGGCTAACACGGTTGCTGCCGGCGAACAAGCAAAGCCCGCGGCTAGCGATCGTCGCGCGCGTCGGTCTCGTCGATCTCGACATAGTCGCCTTCGACGACATCGCCGTCGATAATGGGCGGACGCCCTTGCGGCCGCCCCCGGCCGTCCGCGGGGCGCGTGCGGTTGGAGCCCGTCGTGAAGACGACGAACGAGCCGGAGTCGAGAAGCCGCCGCCAGATCCACGCCGCAAGCGCGCGACGCAGCGGCGGAACGAACAGCAAGAAGCCGATTGCGTCGGTCAGAAAGCCCGGTGTCAGCAACAAGAGCCCGGCGGCGAACAGAAAGACGCCGTCGACAACGGATTGGATCGGCATCTGTCCTGCCTCGGCGGCCCGGCGCGCCCGGGCAATAACCTCGAGCCCCTGCAGGCGCAACAAAGCCGCGCCGCTCGCCGCCGTCAGGATGACCACGGCGATGGTAGCAACAAGTCCGATGCGCCCGCCAATGACCACGAACAGGGCGATTTCGATCAAAGGCACGGCGATCAGGGCGAGCGGCAATAGGATGCGTATCATGTTCCGGCCCGGTGGTTTCGCCCATTCAGGCTCATTTGACAAAAAACCGCAGCGTTGCATTGGCTTTTCGCGGCAGAGGCCCTTACATAAGAGGCATTGAAACTGATAACATCCCTGGCAATCAATTTTTGGGGCCCGCGTCCGGATGAGGTGATGAACGGATTTCTCGACATATATACCATTCTGTTCCTCATCGTGGCGGTGGTCGTATTCGTGCGCCTGCGCAGCGTTCTCGGCCGCCGCACCGGCCACGAACGGCCGCCCTTCGACCCCTATACGCGACCCGAGAGCCCAGCCGGCGACGCCGGGACCAATGCCCGCGACAAGGTCGTGCAGCTGCCCAAGCGCGCCGAGAAGCCTTCCCGCGACGAGGAGAAGCCGGACCGTTGGAAGGGTTTCGCCAGGCCGGGATCATCGCTGGCGCGCACGCTGTCGGCCTTTGTCGAGGTCGACCCGCGCTTCGATCCGGGCAGATTCCTCGACGGCGCCAAGACCGCCTATGAGATGATCGTGACGGCGTTTGCCGCCGGTGACCGCAAGACCTTGCAGCCGCTGCTCGGCCGCGAGGTCTATGACGGCTTTCTCGAGGCCATCTCCGCGCGCGAGAGCCGCGGGGAGACGATCGACTCCGACTTCATCGGCATCGAGAAGGCGGAAATCGTCGATGGCGCTCTGAAGGGAACGATGGCGCAGCTGACGGTCAGGTTCGTCAGCGAGCTGATCTCCGTTACCCGATCCAAGTCCGGCGAGGTCATCGAAGGCGACCCGAAGGCGATCCGCGACGTGACGGACATCTGGACCTTCGCGCGCGATCTGGCCTCGTCCAATCCGAACTGGAAGCTGGTCGCGACCGAAGCCGCAAGCTAGCGGTGCCAGGCGGGCATGGGGGCGCGAGGGGAAGGAGGAGGGCCAACCGTGCGGGCCGGCCGGGCGTTGCTGGCCCCGGCGGTCTGTCTTTATCTCATCATGTTCGGCGTCGCACTGGGAGCGGATCGGGGGAGTTCCGGGATGGCTCAGCTGACCCCGGTGGCGTTTTCGGACCTGCCCGGCTGGAGCGGCGAGCGGCAAGAGGAGGCGCTGAGCGCCTTCGCGCTGTCCTGCGCGCGCCTTCGCGCGCCCGTTTATGCCGCCGCCGCCACGGGCAAGAAAAGCAATTCCCTTCAAGCCTGGACCAGAATCTGCACGCAGGCGCTGAGCCCCGACGCCCTGTTGAGCGGCGCCGGCGCGCGGCGCTTCTTCGAGACCAATTTTTCGCTCTACCGCGTGACCCTGCCGGGCAACGCGCGCGGATTCCTGACCGGCTATTACGAGCCGGAGGTCGAGGGATCGCTTGAGAGAAGCGCGGCGTTCCCGGTACCGCTCTACCGCCGGCCGGACGACCTCGTGACGCTCAAGCCCAGTCAGGCCGGCCACGGGCTTGAACCCGGCCTCGCCGCGGCGCGGCGCGTCAAGGGCGGGTTCGAGGCCTATCCGACGCGGGCCGAGATCGA
This sequence comes from Hyphomicrobiales bacterium, assembly GCA_030688605.1. Taxonomy (NCBI): domain Bacteria; kingdom Pseudomonadati; phylum Pseudomonadota; class Alphaproteobacteria; order Hyphomicrobiales; species Hyphomicrobiales bacterium. Next base: position 8,093 of record JAUYJB010000158.1, on the reverse strand, counting down.
AGCCGGCGCGCTTGCAGGCCGGGGATTGGAGCTCGTCTATCTCCGCGATCCCATCGAGGCCTTTTTCATCCACATCCAGGGTTCGGCGCGGGTTCGCCTTAAGGACGGGGAGGTGATGCGCCTTGGCTTTGCGGCCAAGAACGGCCATCCCTATTCGTCCATCGGCAAGGTGCTGATCGAGCGCGGCGCCCTTTCGGCAGCCGAGATGAACACGGAGCGGCTGCGGCAATGGCTTGCCGCGCACCCCGACGAGGCCGGCGAGGTGATGGCCACGAATCGCTCCTTCATATTCTTCCGCGCCATCACCGTTCCCGACCCGACGCTGGGGCCGATCGGCGCGGCCGGCGTGCAGCTCACCCCGCAGCGCAGCCTCGCCGTCGACCCGGCGTTCCATTCCTTCGCCACCCCGATCTGGATCGACGCCGAACTGCCGGATGCGAACGGCCGGACCGGTCCATTCCGCCGCCTGATGATCGCCCAGGATACGGGCTCGGCGATCACCGGCGCGGCACGCGGCGACATTTTCTTCGGCACCGGGGCGGCCGCAAGCGCGCGCGCCGGCCGGATCCGGCATGAAGGCGATTTCCTGGTCCTGTTGCCGAAGGGCATGCCTCTGCCGAACTGGGCAGCGGGCGGGGGTTGACCGCCATGCCGCGCCACCGGCCGACCCCCCCGCCGCTCGACCCCAGGGACCGGAGCTTGTGGGAAAAAGTTGCCGAGCAGGCGAAACCCTTGCGCCGCAGCCGGCCCGCCCCGGCCGCGCCGCCGCCCAAGCCGGACTTGCCGCAAAGGCGCACGAAGCTCACGCCCGAGCCGGCGGCCAAGACCGCGCCGGTGTCCACGGCCGCGCCGCCGCCGCTCGGGGCCATCGACCGCCGGCTGACCCAGCGGCTCGGCCGCGGCCTGCGCAAGGTCGACGCGCGCATCGATCTTCACGGCATGCGCCAGGGCGAGGCCAGGGAGGTGCTGTACGCCTTCCTTGCCCGCTCCCGGGCGAAGGGCTTAAGCCTGGTTCTGGTGATCACCGGCAAGGGGAGCGCGACAGGCCGCGAGGAGGCGGGCTTCATGCCGGACCGTGACATCGGCATATTGCGCCAGGCCGTGCCGCAATGGCTGGCGCTGCCGCGCTTTCGCCCGTTCGTCGTCGGCTTTACCCCGGCGCATCGCCGCCACGGCGGCGAAGGCGCGCTCTATGTCCAGATCCGCCGCGCCGTCCGTTCGCCGCTCATAGGATAAACCGCGACAGATCGGCGTTCTTGGCCAGTTCCCCGACCTTTTCGCGGACGTAGGCCGCGTCGATCTTGACCGTCTCGCCGCTGCGGTCGGTGGCCGTGAAGCTGATCTCGTCGAGCAGCCGCTCCATCACCGTCTGCAAACGCCTTGCGCCGATATTCTCCAGCGCCGAGTTGATCTCGACCGCCAGAGAGGCGATCTCGTCGATGGAATTCTCCGTGAATTCCAGCGTCACGCCCTCGGTGCCCAAGAGGGCGACATATTGCTTGATCAGGCTTGCCTCGGTCTCGGTCAGGATACGGACGAAATCCTCCTTGGTCAGCGGCCTGAGCTCGACGCGGATCGGCAGCCGGCCCTGCAGCTCCGGCAACAGGTCGGACGGCTTGGCGATATGGAAGGCGCCCGACGCGATGAACAGGATGTGGTCGGTCTTCACCGGCCCGTATTTGGTCGCCACCGTGGTTCCCTCGAGCAGCGGCAGCAGATCGCGCTGCACGCCCTCGCGGCTGACGTCGGCGCCGACCCGCTCCGAGCGGGCGCAGATCTTGTCGATCTCGTCGAGAAACACGATGCCATCGTCCTGAACCGTGCGGACGGCTTCCTGAACGAGCTGGTCGTGGTCGAGCAGCCGGTCGGACTCCTCGGCGATCAGAACCTCGTAGCTGTCGCGCACGGGCATGCGCCGCGCCTTGGTGCGGCCGCCGAAGGCCTTGCCGAGCATGTCGGAGAGATTGATCATGCCGACCTGGGAGCCGGGCATTCCGGGGATTTCGAACTGCGGCATCATCCCGCCGGTGTCGGCGACCTGGATTTCGACCTCCTTGTCGTCGAGGGCGCCGGCACGCAGCTGCTTGCGGAAATGGTCGCGCGTGCCTTCCTTGGCGCCGCTGCCGGCGAGCGCGTCGATGACCCGCTCCTCGGCGGCGAGGTGCGCCTTGGCCTGCACGTCCTTGCGCCTGGCCTCGCGCACCAGGCCGATGGAGACTTCCATCAGGTCGCGCACGATCTGCTCCACGTCGCGTCCGACATAGCCGACCTCGGTGAACTTGGTCGCCTCGACCTTGAGAAAGGGGGCGGCGGCGAGCTTGGCGAGCCGGCGCGAAATCTCCGTCTTGCCGACGCCGGTCGGGCCGATCAACAGGATGTTCTTGGGCAGAACCTCCTCCTTCATCGGACCTTCGAGCTGCTGGCGGCGCCAGCGGTTCCTCAGGGCGATGGCGACCGCGCGCTTGGCGTCCTTCTGGCCAATAATATGCCGGTCGAGCTCGGAGACGATCTCGCGGGGCGAAAAGTTGGTCATGGGCGGATAAAATACTAGTCCTTGGTGTCGAGGCTTTCGATAACGATCTTGTCGTTGGTGTAGACGCAGATCTCAGCCGCAATGGCCATGGCGCGCCGGGCGATCTCTTCGGCGTCGAGGTCGCTGTCGTAAAGCGCCCGCGCGGCGGCGAGCGCGTAGTTGCCGCCCGAGCCGATGGCCATCGCTCCATGCTCCGGCTCGAGCACGTCGCCGGTGCCGGTGAGCGCCAGCGTCGCCTCCGCGTCGGCGACCAGCATCATTGCTTCGAGCCGACGCAGATAGCGGTCGGTGCGCCAGTCCTTGGCGAGCTCCACGCAGGCCCGTGTCAACTGGCCGCGATACTGTTCGAGCTTCGATTCCAGCCGTTCGAGCAGGGTGAAGGCATCCGCCGTCGCGCCGGCGAAGCCGGCGATCACCTCGCCCGAACCGAGCCGGCGCACCTTGCGCGCGTTGGCCTTGATGACTGTCTCGCCGAGCGAAACCTGGCCGTCGCCGGCGATCACCACCTTCGGACCCTTGCGCACGGTGATAATGGTCGTGCCGTGCCACGGCTGCAGTGCCCGTCCGTTCACCGGCAGAGCCTCCTGAGAATGAGCGCAAAATGCGCCTTGCCCCGCGAGAGCCGGGCAAGGTCAACCCTATGTAGGCGATTGCGCTGCCGTTTCAAAGACCGCAAGGGCGGGGCGGGGCCAAGGAACGCATGCTGGCGTGGCGGGAATTTGCCTGATAAAACCCGCGCGTCGGCCTGGACCCAGGGGCCGCGACGAACGGGAGCCGACCCATGCGCAGCGCCACCGTGACCCGCGCAACGAAGGAGACCGAGATCACCGTCATGGTCGATCTTGACGGCACCGGCGCGCACGACAACGCGACTGGCGTCGGCTTCTTCGACCACATGCTCGACCAGCTCTCGCGCCACTCGCTGATCGACATCACGGTGCGGGCCAGCGGCGATCTGCACATCGATGACCACCATACGGTGGAGGATACCGGCATCGCGCTCGGCCAGGGGCTGCGCGAGGCGCTTGGCGAAATGCGCGGCATCCGCCGCTATGGCGAGGCGACCGTGCCGATGGACGAAACGCTGAGCCGGGCCGCCGTCGACATTTGCGGCCGTCCATTCCTGGTCTGGAGGGTCCGGTTCACCCGGGACAAGATCGGCAATTTCGAAACCGAGCTGGTGCGCGAATTCTTCCAGGCCCTGGCGCAGCACGCCGGCATCGGCCTGCACATGGAATGCTTTTACGGCGACAATAGCCATCACATCGCCGAATCCTGCTTCAAGGCGCTGGCGCGGGCCTTGAGAGTTGCGGTCGAAGAGGACCCGCGCCAGGCCGGCAGCGTGCCCTCGACCAAGGGCCGGCTGGGCGATTAGCGGCGTTATCGGAGACCAGAATGGCCGTTTATACGGTGCACGAGCCCGCCGGCCTGAAGGGCCGCAGCGACGCGGCGGCGCGGCGGATCGCCTTCGTCAAGGAAGGATTCTGCTGGCCGGCCTTTCTGATCCCGCCGGTCTGGCTCGTCTATCGCCGCATGTGGTGGGTTCTGCTCGGCTTTCTCGCGATCGGCGTGGCTCTGGGCGGGCTTGAGCTGTGGCTCGGACGGGATTCGGGGTTAAGTTCGATCGTCGAGTTCGCCCTGCTGCTCTTATTCGCGCTCGAGGCCAACAATCTGCGGCGTTGGCAGCTGCGGCGGCGCGGCTACCGCATGCGCGCGGTGGTTGCCGGGCGCGACCGCGAGCAATGCGAGCGCCAATTTTTTGCGGACTGGCTCGCCGAAGCGCCGGCGCCAAGCCCTGACGCCGCGCGTGAAATCGCGCCGCCCGCCATCGCGCCGGCGCATGCGCCGAGCGGCGTCATCGGCATGTTCCCGGAGCCGGGAGACCGGTGATGCGCGTCGCCATCGTCGACTACGGTTCGGGCAATCTGCGCTCGGCGCAGAAGGCCTTTGAGCGCGCCGCCCGTGAGGCCGGGATCGGCGGGGAAACCCTCGTTACCGGGAAGCCCGAGGCGGTGCGTGCGGCCGAGCGCATCGTGCTGCCCGGCGTCGGCGCCTTTCGCGACTGCAAACAGGGGCTGGCGGCGCTCACCGGCATGGTCGAGGCGCTCAAGGAGGAGGTGATCGGCCGTGGGAAGCCGTTTCTCGGCATCTGCGTCGGCATGCAGCTCATGGGTACGCGGGGCCTCGAGCATGGCGTCGCGGAAGGATTCGGCTGGATCGACGGCGAGGTGCGCCGGATTACGCCTGCCGACCCCGCCCTCAAGGTGCCGCATATGGGCTGGAACACCCTGCGCCGGATAAGGGAGCATCCCCTGCTCGACGGGATCGTGACCGGCGAGGCAGGCTTGCACGCCTATTTCGTGCACTCCTATGCGCTGTTTCCGCAACACCGCGGCGATCTCATCGCTGAGACCGACTATGGCGGGCCGATCACGGCCATCGTCGGCAAGGACAATCTCGTCGGCACCCAATTCCATCCGGAAAAGAGCCAGAAGCTGGGGCTTGCGCTGATCGCCAACTTCTTGAGGTGGCGGCCATGATCCTGTTCCCCGCCATCGACCTGAAAGGGGGCGAGTGCGTGCGGCTTTTGCGCGGCGACATGGAAAAGGCAACCGTCTTTAACACCGACCCCGCGGCTCAGGCGCGCAGCTTCGAGGCACAGAGTTTCGAATGGCTGCACGTGGTCGATCTCGACGGCGCCTTTGCCGGCGAATCGAAGAACGGCGCCGCCGTCGAGGCGATCCGCGCTGCGGTCAGCCTGCCGATCCAGCTCGGCGGCGGCATCCGCAGCTTCGAGCAGATCGAGGCCTGGCTCGATATCGGCATCGCCCGGGTCATTCTCGGCACCGTGGCGGTGGACGACCCGGAGCTGGTGCGCGAGGCGTGCCGGGCCTTTCCCGGCCAGATCGCCGTCGGCATCGACGCAAGGGACGGCCGCGTCGCGATCGCCGGCTGGGCGGAGACATCGGACATGTCGGCCGAAGAGCTCGCCCGGCGATTCGAGGATGCCGGCGTTGCCGCCATCATCCATACCGACATTTCCCGAGACGGCGCGCTCACCGGCCTCAATGTCGAGGCGACCCTGGCGTTGGCGCGCGCCACCTCTGTTCCGCTGATCGCCGCGGGCGGCCTTGCCTCAATCGATGACATCATGCGCCTGCTTCAACCCGATTGCGCCATTCTCGAAGGGGCGATTTGCGGCCGCGCGCTCTATGACGGCGGGCTCGACGCGGCCGAGGCTCTGGCGCTGATCAAGGCGGCGCGGGCGCAAGGAGCGGTAGGCCATGCTTAAGGCCCGTGTCATCCCCTGCCTCGACGTGAAAGACGGCCGCGTCGTCAAGGGCGTCAAATTCGTCGACCTGCGCGATGCCGGCGATCCGGTCGAGGCGGCGGTCGCCTATGACGCCGCCGGCGCCGATGAATTGTGCTTCCTCGACATCACCGCCAGCCACGAGGATCGCAGCATCATCCTCGACGTGGTCCGGCGCACGGCGGAAGCCTGCTTCATGCCGGTCACCGTCGGCGGCGGCGTGCGCACCATCGAGGATGTGCGCGACCTGCTGCTCGCCGGCGCCGACAAGGTTTCCATCAACACGGCAGCGGTCAAGGACCGCGAGTTGGTCCGCCGCGCGGCGGAAAAGTTCGGCAGCCAGTGCATCGTGGTGGCGATCGACGCCAAGCAAGTGAGCCAAGAGGGCGAGGCCGACCGCTGGGAGATATTCACCCATGGCGGGCGCAACCCCACCGGGCTCGACGCGGTCGAATATGCCCGCGAGGTGGTAGCGCTGGGGGCGGGCGAAATCCTGCTCACCTCCATGGACCGCGACGGCACCAGGAACGGCTTCGATCTTGCCTTGACGCGGGCCATCGCCGACGCGGTGAGCGTGCCGGTGATCGCGTCCGGCGGCGTCGGCACTCTCGACCACCTGGTCGACGGCGTGACCAAAGGTCACGCCTCGGCGGTGCTCGCCGCCTCGATCTTCCATTTCGGCGAATATTCGATCCGCGCCGCCAAGCAGCACATGGCCGAAGCCGGAATTCCGATACGCCTCGACCCGTGAAAACTGCAAACGAAAGCGGGAAATGTGGGTTTGACACAAGTCATTGGCCGGCGCAGTCTCTGGCCCGAAACTTGGCCATGCAACGGACAGGAACGCGATCCGTGAGCGAGTTCACGCTGCACGATTTGGCCGCGGTCATCCATGCCCGCCGCGGCGCGCAGGCGAGCGCCTCCTACACCAAGAGCCTGCTCGAGGCGGGCGTCGCCGCGTGCGCGAAAAAGCTCGGCGAGGAGGCGGCCGAGACCGTCATCGCCGCCATGCAGGGCGACCGCCGGGCGCTGCGCGCGGAAGCCGCCGACCTGATCTATCACCTGCTCGTGCTGCTCGAGGCCAGCGACGTGTCGTTTGACGAAGTCCTGGCGGAGCTTGACGCTCGCACCGGGCGTTCCGGGCACGAGGAAAAAGCCTCCCGCCGGCAATCCTGACGGGCAATGATCAGGAGCAACGGATAAATGGACCAACAGGCCACCGGCAATCTCTCCCCCTACCGGGTCTTTACCAAGGAGCAATGGGGCGAGCTGCGCGCCGATACGCCGCTGACCTTGAGCCGCGAGGAGCTGCGCGAGCTTCAGGGCATGAACGAGCGCGTCTCCATGGACGAGGTGGTCAAGATCTACCTGCCGCTATCGCGGCTCCTGTCGCTTTATGTCGCCGCGACGCAGGAGCTGTTCCTTGCCACGGAGACCTTCCTCGGCGGCCATAACCAGAAGAAGATGCCCTATATCATCGGCCTCGCCGGCAGCGTCGCGGTCGGCAAGTCGACCACGGCGCGCATCCTCCAGGCGCTGTTGGCGCGCTGGCCGAACCTGCCCAAGGTGGACATCGTTCCGACGGACGGCTTCCTCTTACCCAACGCCGTGTTGGAGAAGGAGGGGCTGATGGACAAGAAGGGCTTTCCGGAAAGCTATGATGTCCAGACGCTGCTGCGCTTCCTCTCCGACGTCAAGGCCGGCCGGCGCCAGGTCCAGGCTCCGATCTATTCGCATTTCTACTATGACGTGCTGCCGACCGATTTTATCGAGGTCGATCAGCCGGACGTTCTGATCATCGAGGGGCTCAACGTGCTGCAGCCGGGCCGCCTGCCCAAGGACGGGGAGGCGATCCCCTTCGTTTCGGACTTCTTCGATTTCTCAATCTATCTCGACGCTGACGACGAGATCATCCACCGCTGGTATGTCGAGCGTTTCATGCAGCTGCGCAAAACCGCGTTCAAGGATCCGCGCTCCTATTTCCACCGCTATAGCCAGGTCGAAGACAAGGAAGCCGAGAAGATCGCCCATCGGATTTGGAAGCAGACCAATCTGACCAATTTGCGCGAGAACATCCTTCCCACGCGCCAGCGCGCCAACCTGATCCTCTCCAAGGGATCGGACCACGCCATCGAGACAGTGGCGCTGCGGAAACTCTAGAGCGGTTCATGGTTATAGGGGTTCGATTCGATGGGCCGATTTGGCCCACCGAAGGCCGGGTTCTTTTGCGCCGTGGCGGTGTTGCGGCTG
>JAUYJB010000157.1 GCA_030688605.1 Hyphomicrobiales bacterium | reverse complement strand
ACCTCGCAATGCGGCCAGAGCGTCAACGATGCCCTCGTCATCGATCTTTCCAAGCATGCGAGCCGGCTCATCGACCTCGACGCGGGCTCGAGGACCTGCGCGGTCGAGCCGGGCATTGTGCTCGACAATCTCAACGCCCTGTTGAAGCCGCACGGGCTGTGGTTTCCGGTCGACGTCTCGACGTCGTCCAGGGCCACCATCGGCGGCATGGCCGGCAACAATTCCTGCGGCGCCCGCTCGATCCGCTACGGCACCATGCGCGACAATGTGCGGGCGATCGACGCGGTTCTGGCAAGCGGCGAGGCGCTTCGCTTCGCGCCCGTTCCGCGCGATATTTCGGCTGTTAACGAGGACGTGGCCGGCCGCGCGCTGTTCGAGGAAATGCTGGCGCTCGGCGACCGCGAGAAGGGCGAGATCGCGGCGCGCTTCCCCAAGCTCACCCGGCGGGTCGGCGGTTACAATATCGATGCGCTCGTGCCCAACGGCGAAACCAACAATCTCGCCCACCTCCTGGTCGGCTCGGAAGGGACGTTGGCGCTGTTCACCCGCATCGAGCTCAAGCTGTTGCCGCTGCCCAAATCCAAGGTCATGGGAGTGTGCCATTTCCCGACCTTCCGGGCCGCCATGGAGGCGGCGCAGCACATCGTCAAGTTCGATCCGACCGCGGTCGAGCTCATCGACGACACGATGATCGGCCTTGCCCGCGACATCGCCCTGTTCCGCCCGACCATCGAGCGCCTGGTGCGCGGCAAACCGGCGGCGCTGCTGATGGTCGAGTTCGCCGAAGAGGACAAGCAAGAAAATCTGCGCCGACTTGCGCGCCTCGGCGAGCTGATGGGCGATCTGGGCCTGAACTGGCCCGAGGGCGGGGTCATCGAGGCGGTCGAGCCGGAGCTGCAGGCCGGCCTCAACGAGGTGCGCAAGGCCGGCCTCAACATCATGATGTCGATGAAGTCGGCGGGAAAGCCGGTCTCCTTCGTCGAGGACTGCGCCGTGCCGCTTGCCGATCTTGCCGACTATACGGAGCGGCTGACGGCGATCTTCGAAAGGCACGGAACGCGCGGCACTTGGTATGCCCACGCCTCGGTCGGCTGCCTGCATGTGCGCCCGGTGCTCAACCTGAAGCTCGATACCGACGTCAAGGCGATGCGTGCCATCGCCGAGGAAGCCTTCGAGATGGTGCGCGGCTACAAGGGCTCGCATTCCGGCGAACATGGCGACGGCATCACCCGCTCCGAGTTCCACGAAAAGATGTTCGGGCCACGCCTGGTGCGTGCCTTCGAGGAGGTGAAGGACGCCTTCGATCCCGAAGGCCTGCTCAATCCCGGCCGCATCGTGCGCGCGCCGCGCATGGACGACCGCAGCCTGATGCGCTACGGACCGGGCTATGGCGCGGCCGACTTTGCGCCAGCGCTCGACTGGTCGGCGTGGCCGGGGGCCGCCGGCGGCTTTCAGGGCGCGGTCGAGATGTGCAACAACAACGGTGCCTGCCGCAAGCTGCAGGTGACGGCGGGCGTCATGTGCCCGTCGTTTCGCTTGACCGGCGACGAGAAGCACGTCACCCGCGGCCGCGCCAACGCGCTGCGGCTGGCGCTTTCGGGCCAGCTCGGTCCCGACGCCCTGACCTCGGACGACATGCGCGACAGTCTCAGTCTCTGCGTCTCGTGCAAGGCTTGCCGGCGCGAATGCCCGACCGGCGTCGACATGGCGCGGATGAAGATCGAGGTCGCCGCGGCGCGGGCGCGGACGCACGGCCTCAGCTTACGCGAGCGCATCATCGCCTATCTGCCGCGCTATGCGCCCTTTGCCGCAATGCTGCCGTGGCTGATGAACGCCCGCGAATTTCTGCCGGGGGCGGCGTGGACGTCGCAGCGGCTCCTTGGTCTTTCGGCACGCCGGAAGCTGCCGGGCTGGCGGTGGGATGTCTTCGTGGGCAACGGCTCCGCGGCGGCGGAAGAGGCCGACATTCTGCTGCTGGCCGATACCTTCAACCGCTATTACGAGCCGGAAAATCTTTATGCCGCCCAGGCCGTGCTGACGGCGGCGGGCTACCGCGTCGCCACCGCCGAGCCTTTGGACGGCGGCCGGCCGCTATGCTGCGGGCGCACCTTCCTGTCCGCCGGGCTCGTCGAAGAGGCGCGCAAGGAGGCGCGGCGTCTCATCGAATCCTGCCTGCCGCATGTGCGCCGCGGCGCCATGATCGTCGGGCTCGAGCCGAGCTGCCTGTTCACCCTGCGCGACGAGATGACCGCCCTCAAGCTCGGCGCGGAAGCCGACGAAATAGCAGACAGCGCGCTTCTGTTCGAGGAGTTTCTGGCCGGCGAGGCGGATGCCGGTCGCCTGTCGCTGCCGCTGTGCCGCCGGGGGAAAAAGGCGCTCCTGCACGGCCATTGCCACCAGAAGGCCTTCGGCGCCATGGGCGCGGTCGAGACGGCGCTGCGGCTGGTGCCGGGCCTCGAGGTTTCGACCATCGCGTCTGGCTGTTGCGGCATGGCCGGCGCCTTCGGCTACGAGGCGGAGAATTTCGACATTTCGATGGCCATGGGCGAGGCGGATCTGCTGCCCGCGGTGCGCGCGGCGCCTGCTGACGCCGACATCGTCGCCGACGGCACATCCTGCCGCCAGCAGATCGCCGCAGGCAGCGGCCGAAAGGCCGTCCACGTTGCGCGCGTCCTGGCACAAGCACTCGACACCAAGGGAGAATGACGATGAGCGATCAGACCGTGCGCGAAGGCGAGGGGCGGATCGCAGCGCCGATCGTCCGCCGGGCGCTGCACGCCGAGCTTGTCGACCGGCTTCGCGACATGATCCACGACGGCACGCTCAGCCCCGGCGCCAAGGTGCCGGAGCGGGCGCTGTGCGAGCATTTCGGCGTCTCGCGCACGCCGCTCAGGGAAGCGCTGAAGGTGCTCGCCGCCGAGGCGCTGATCAAGCTGACGCCGAACCGCGGCGCCGCGGTCGCGGCCCTGACGCTCGCCGACCTGGAGGAGGTCTTTCCGGTCATGGCGTGCCTGGAGGCGCTTTCGGGCGAGCTTGCCTGCGAGCGGATCACCGACGAGGAGATCGACGAGATAAGAGCGCTGCACGAGGAAATGGTCGAGCATTACCGGCGCCGCGATCTGACGCCCTATTTCAAGCTCAACCAGAAGATCCACGCCCTGATGCTGAAGGCCGCCGACAATCCGACGCTCGAGGCCATGCACCGCTCGCTCTCCGGTCGCATCGTCCGCGCCCGCTATCTCGCCAACATGTCGAAGAAGCGCTGGGCGGAGGCCGTCGCCGAACATGGCGAGATTCTCGAGGCGCTCGCCGCCCGCGACGCAAAGCGCCTGTCGCGGCTGTTGCGCGAGCATGTCATGCACAAATTCGAGACCGTGCGCGAGACGATGCTGGAGGGGTGACCGAGAGTTAGGGGGCAGTAAACGCAATCGAGACGCGGGGCTACCCCGACGGTTGACAGATCAGCGATAAGGCCATGGCTCGCAGGCGATGCCGTCATTATCGCGATCGTGCTGCGGCCAATATCCAGGTTCTCCTTCACGCGCCGGGGCAAGTCCGAGCGCTCGAACCGCATTGCAGTTCGGAAACGCAGCGATGTGCTTCAACGTGGTCATTGGCGGCCATGCCTTGAAATAGACGAAACCAAGAAACAAGGCTGCTACTCCGCATGCCGCAAACGCAACCACGGGCACATAAGGGCGGAGCACCAGTTGAGATATCCGGCGCTTGTAACTCCGTGTAGCAGATTGCAAACGCCATTGCGGGTGTCTCGCCTCAGTCCACGGGCCGTGGTAGCGATGGATGTTCCAAAGTCGGTAAAGCCTCGTCATGCGGCTTCTCCTGATTTGGACAACAATCGCCTGCCCTGGGTAAAATTCGCGTGAAGCCTGCCGCGCAAGATCGCCTAAAATCGCGGCGATTCAATATCGCATCAATGGGTGTTGCTCCTTCATTTGGGTCTCGCTGGCGCTCGATCCGACCTCTCTTCACCGGAGAGAGCATGCCCCTTCAGACCGAGAAGGTCGCGGTTTGGCGCGCATGCGCGATATAGAGCTCGCGCAGCCGCAAGGTCAGCGGCCCCGGCGCGCCATTGCCGATCGTCTTGCCGTCGATCCGCACCACCGGCATGACGAAGCCGGAGGCCGAACTGTTGAAGGCCTCCGCGGCTTCGAATGCCTCGGCAAGGGAGAAACGGCGCTCCTCGATGGTGAGATTTTCTTCCTCGGCGAGCGCCAGCACCGCCTTGCGGGTGACGCCGGGCAGGATCTCGTTGCTCAGGGGCCGCGCGACGATGGCGCCGCCGCGCGTGATGATGAAGGCGCTCGACGAGGCGCCTTCGGTCACGTTTCCGTCCTCGACCATCCAGGCCTCGCCGCAGCCGGCCGCGACCGCCTCCTGCTTGGCCAGCACCTGGGCGAGCAGGGCGACCGACTTGATGTCGCGCCGCTTCCAGCGGATGTCGGCCACGCTCTTGACCGCGATGCCGGTCCTGGCATCGGGCGAATCGACGAGTTGCCGCGCCTGGGTGAACATGACCAGGTTCGGCGTCACATCGCCCTTGGGGAAGGCGAACTCGCGGTCCGCCGCGCCGCGGGTGATCTGCAGATAGACGCCACCCTCGGTCAGGCCGTTGCGCCGGACCAGTTCGAGCTCGAGCCGGGTCAGCTCATCCATGGTCACCGGAGAGGGGAGCTTAATTTCCGACAGCGAACGCTGCAGGCGGGCAAGGTGGGCCTTATTGTCGATGAGCCCACCGTCGAGCACCGCCGTCACCTCATAGATGCCGTCGGCGAAGATGAAGCCGCGGTCGAGGATCGAGATCCTGGCCTCTTCGATCGGAACGAAGGCGCCATTGACATAGGCGATACGGGACATGGCCGCCCCTTTTAGGGGAACAGCGAACCCCAGGCCAGCGGATTGATCGTCTCAGCGCGCCTTTGCGGCAGCGGCGGTCGCGCCGTTCGTCAACATCGATTCGGCGTCGGCGAGCCCGGCGCCGAATTCCGGATCCCGACCCGGCGCTCCGAGGTCGCGGGCGCTGCCGGCGATGGCGCCGATCGCGACGTCGGCGTCGGGCTGACGTTGCGCCTGGGTCTCGATCAAAAGCGCCGCCAGGCCGGAGATATGGGCGGTTGCCATCGAGGTGCCCGAGATCACCTGATAGTCGGCGTTCGGTGCCGGCGAGAGAATGTCGACGCCGGGGGCGGCGATGTCGACATAGCTGCCGCGGTTGGCCTTCGCGAACAGCGCGTCACGGGAATCCGTCGCCGTCACCGCGATGACGCCTTCAAGCGCCGCCGGATAGAGCGGGGCTGAGCCGGGTCCGTTATTGCCGGCCGCCGCGACCGCAATCGCGCCGCGCTTGCGCGCCTCCTCCAACAGCCTGGCGACCAGCGCGTCGCGCGGGCCGGTGAAGCTCAGATTGAGCACCTGGGCGCCGTTGGCGACGGCCCAGTCGATGGCCCGGGCGATGACCTCGCTGGAACTGGTCACCGGCCCGTCGGCGCCTTCGCGCCAGAAGGCGCGCACGGCGAGAAGCCGGGCCTCCGGGGCGACGCCGACAAGTCCGCCGCGGGCGGCGATGATGCCGGCGACCGAGGTGCCGTGCGGCTCGGGGACTTTGAGCCCGTACCCGGCGGCGTCGTAGGCCGCCGCGATGGCGCCGGCGAATTCCGGATGGTCGCTGGCAACCGCGCTGTCGATGACGGCGATGGTGACGCCGCGCCCGCGCGCCATTTCATGGGCGGCGGCGACGTGCATCGCTCGCAAGGCGTATTGGCCGGCCGCCATGCTGCCGCGGACGATCTCGCCGCCGAGACGGTAGACGAAGTTCTTCTGCACGGCACTCGGGCGCGGGTCCGCCGTGAGCGCCGTCTCGACCTCGTCGACGCTGCGCGGGTCGGGAATCGTATAGACCACGAGGCGCTGGCCGGTCAGGCCGATGAGCGTTTCGCGCAGCAACAGCAGATTGAAGTCCTGCGCGATCTGAGCCGGCGCGTCGGCGCCGGCCTGGAGGTCAAGACTGACCATCACCTCGCCGGCGCGGAATTCGCCCGGCGGCTGGCCGCCCGCCGCCGCCGCATCGGTGAGCGGGCGCGGCGGCGGCAGCGGCGCCGGATTGGGCAGTGACACATAGACGATGGGATTGCGCGGCGGCTGTCTCGTCTGGCCCGGGTCGGGCGGCGGATTGAGCGGCGGCAGTTCGCGCCCGTCGTCCCGCGGCCGGGTCAGCGCGTCGATGGCGATGCCGACGCCGAAACCGATGCCGAAGCCGACGAGAGGGTCGAGGCCGTGCGACGAGCCACCGCGCCGCGGCGGTCTCTGATTGCCCCCGCGCTGGCCGGTCGGCGGAGGATCGAAGGTCTGCTGCGCCAGCACCAGCGGCGCGGTTGAGCCACTCCTTTCGGCTGCCGGAGCGACGGTCGACCCGATTGAAACGAGAGCGAGCAGCAGAAGGGCGAAAAGGGGACGCATGGCCTTACCTCGCTTGCGCTGCGAATTTGACGATATCGCCGCGGGCTTGCAGTGCGGCTATGGCGGCTGCGGCATCGTCCTGCGACATAGTAGCCGTTTTGAGGCGAATAACGAAGACCCCGCCCGGCTTCGGCCCGTCGACGATGACGGCGCCGACCTCGTCCATCAGCTTGGCGATGTCCGCGGCACGGGCTCCATTCTGGAAGGCGACCAGTGCGCGCGGGCCGTCGCTCTGGGTTGTGGCGCTGTCCGAGGCGGTCTCGTAGCCGTCGGCGGGAACCTGCTGCTTGACCACGAACCAGCCGATGGTCGCGGCCTGGGCGCAGATGACCAGCGCGGCGGCGACACCGGCAAGCCGCAGGCCCATGGGGGCGGTTTCCGGCAGCCAGGCCGTCAGCGCCTTGAGCGCACGTGCAAATGCCCCGCCGCCCGCCGCCTGCGACCCCTCGATCGCGTCGATGTCGGCAATCAGCCGGTCGAGCATGCGCGCGCTCGGCGCGTCGATGGCGTCGCTGGCGACCAGCGTCGCGTCGATCTCCTCGCCGACGAGACCGAGCTGCTTGCGCGCCTCGGGGTGTTCCTCGAAATACGCCTCCACGGCGGCGCGCTCGTCTTCGTCGAGCTTGCCGGTGACGTACCACGGGATCAGCGCCTCGCGCTCATCCGGCTCGGTGGCGACTGCATTCTTGTCCTTGATCATGGCCAGCCTCTGTCGATTCCGGCCTCACGCAGGTGAACGGAAAGCTTCTGGCGGGCGTGGAACATGCGCGTCTTGACCGTGTTTTCCGGAACGCCGACGATTTCCGCGACTTCCTTGACCGATTTGTCCTGGTAATAGGCCAGGTCGATCACCTCCCGATGGTCGGTCGACAGAAGGTCGAGGCAGCGGCGGATGGCGTTGGCCTTGTCCGCCTTCATCGAAACAGTCTCGGGCGTATCGGCATCGTCCTCCACTGCCATCGCGGCAGCCTCGTCCAGGCTCTCTTCGGTGCGCTTCCTGAGCTCGCTGATCGCCCGGTTATGGGCGATCGAGAACAGCCAGGACGAGACGGCGGACTTGCCCTGAAAACCGTCCGCCTTGCGCCAAACATTGAGAAACACTTCGTTCACGAGTTCCTCCGCCAAAGCGTCGTTCTGCGTGAGGCGCACCAGGTAGCGGTAGAGCCGCATGTGATAGCGGGCGAAAAAGCTGCGGAGCGCGAGGCGATCCTTGCGCGCGATGCGCGATATGAGATCGACATCGGTTGCGTCTTCCGCGGACATTGCGCCTGTATCGTTCACGGCACGCCTTACGCCCTGTCAGACGCGGCTGGCCGCCAATTGGTTCAATTCCGTTCGCACGCAGACGCCGCTTTTCTCCGCCCGACCATAACCGAAGAGTGTTGCCGTTTGGTATGCAGGCCCCGGTTCAGCCCTTCGATCGCCCGCGCCTGGCGTCCGGGCGCAGGTGCCGCCGGCGGGTGAGCAGAAATCGGTTATAGAGCCAGGCGACCAAAATCCCAAACACGAAGCCGTTGACGAAGCCCCATACGGCACCGGCGATTTCGAACTATGGTTGCTTGCGGCGGAACAGGATCTCGCTCGATTGCATCGGCTCGCCGGTGGCCGCGTCCGTGGCCGTCGTGAGCATGCGGTATTCGCCTTCCGCGACCAGGCTGAGGGTGATGTAGGACCTCGCCGGGCGGCCGGTTATCGTGTCCTCGTAGCCCGCGTCCAAGAGCAGACGCTTCCCGTCGCTGGCGCCGCTGATCGATGCCGCTCCCTGCATCACCGGCGAGTTCATCGTGCCGTCGTAGCGCCCGTCGCCCAAGGCGCGGATGTGGCCCGAGAGCGCGCCGGTCTCGTTGCCGAAGGCGCAGCGGCCTTCCTGCTTGAGGACGGCGCCGTTCTCGGCGCTCACATTGGTGATGCGGCAATAGACCTTTTCAAGCGGCGCGCCGGGGTGCCGGACCCCGTTTCCACGCCCGATCCATTCGCCGACGAGCCCTTCGAGGAAGGCATCGGCGGCCGCCGGCAAGGCCCCCGCGAGGAGGAGGACGGCAGCGATCAGAGCCTTTTTGAAGGGTCCGCTTCGCCGGCGCCGGCAAGTTCCGATTGGGTCTTGGGATCGAACCATGATTTTGCGGGCCCCGCCATGAGCGCCGGGAGGAACAACAGGACGCCGATGAGGGCGCTTCCGAGCGTAACCATCACCAGCTTGCCGAACAAGTTGATCGTCGGCAGGCCGCTCGTCAACGTCGTCGTCATGCCGGTGACGATCACCAGCGTGGTGCCGATGAGAACCGGCCCGATGCGCTTCGAAACCACCATCAGGCGGCCGGCGAGGCTGTTCCCGTCGCCGCGCAGTTGGCGATAGCCGTTGAGGAAATGGATGGTGTCGTCGACGGCGATGCCGAAGGCGACGGTGAGCGCGATGACGCTGGTGAACTGCATGCCGCGGCCGAGCAGGAACAACAGGCTGCCGGTCGCCAATATCGGCAGCGCGTTGGGAAGAAAGGCGATGGCGCCGAAGCGCACGTCGCGGAAGGCGAGCGCGATCAGGGCGAGGCCCGCGATGACCGCGAAGCTCAGGCTGAGTTGGAGATTGGCGATCGCGCGGTCGCTCTCCCGCGCCGTGATCGCCGTGACGCCGGTGGCGACCACGTCGGCGCCGCCGGCCTGCCGCGCCGCCTGTTCGATGCGGTCGACGAGGGGGCGGGTCTCATGGGTCGGCGCCTCGTGAATGGTGAGCGTCACCAGCGCATCGCCGGAGCGGCCGACGAAACGGCTGCGGTCGGTGGGCGAGAGCTGGTCGAGAATCTCGTCGACGCGGCGTTTGAGGTCCGGCCCATCGGTCTCGCCGATCCATTGCGCGAGGCTCCACAGGGAGAGCGGCTGGCCGGCGCCCTCGATGGCGGCGACCGCCCGATGCACCGCGCCAACGCGCGCGATCGCCTCGGGGTCGGTCGGCGAGGCGGCATGGAGTGGCACCACGACGGCGACCGGGAAAGCGCCGCCGAAGGTCCGGTCGATGCGCCCCAGCGACGCGTTGGCCGGGTCGTCCTGCGCCAGATGCTCGCGGATCGAGTGCTCCGGGGGGACGGAGAGGTGCATCGCCCCGAGGACGAAGAACGCCGCCACAGCGGCGGCGCTGATCGGCCTGGCGTGACCGCCGGCATAACGGGCCATTGCCGTGCTTGGACCGGTCAGCCGGTCGAGCACCGTCGGCCGCGCCTCGTCCGGCTCCGACCAGCGCCCGGCCAGGAGGGGCGCCAACAACGCGTGCACGACAAGAACGGTCACCGATCCGAGGATCGTCGCGAAGCCGCCGGTCCAGCCGAGGGTGCGGATCATCGCCACGTCCGAGATGGCGAGCGACAGAAACGCCGCCGACGTCGTCAGCGCGGTCAGGATGCAGGCCGGGCCGATCTCGACCAGCGCCAGCCGCTCGGCCTCGGCAATCGGGCGATGGCCGTCGCGATTGCGCCGCAGCGCCGAATTGAGGTGCATGGCGTCGGCATAGCCGAGGATCATGACCAGCGCCGGAACCACATTCGACATCACCGTCACCTGAATGCCGAGGAGCCCCATGACGCCGAGCACGGTGAGCCCGGCGAGAACCGCCGGCGCCGCCGTCAGCACGGCGGCGGAAAGCGAGCCGAAGATGATCAGGCTGAGCAGGAAGCCGATGCCGGCGCCCGCCGCGTTGAGCACCTTCTGGTCGCGCACCAAAAGATCGACGATGCCGGCGCGGATCGCCGGAAAGCCGCCCACGGTCGCCGTCAGGCCGGTGCCGGCAAGGACGTCGCCGGCGACCTCCGCGATGCGCCGCTGCAATGCCCGGTGGACGGCGAGCCCCGCCTTCGGCGTGCTCGGCGTGACCGCGAACAGGAGCGCGGTCGCGTCCTCGGACAGCGACTTGGCGCCGAGCAGCGGATGCGCGCGGATCCTGGCGGCAAGCTCGGGGGTCAGCCCGTCATTCGGGTCCCTGACGAGGGTCGGCGCATTGCCCTGAGCGTCCGGCTGCTCGCGCAGGGAGAACAGCGACCAGACGCTTTCTGCGCCGTCGATGAGCTGGAGCTCGAACTGGAAGTCCTGCAGCCGCGTGAAATTTTCGGGCCGGCCGAGCCCTTCGCCTTCGACCAGCACCAGCGTCTCGTTTTCCGGGTCGGCGAAGTCCGCGGTGACCTGGGTATAGATCCGGTAGGCCTCGGTGTTGCCGCGAAACAGCTTGCGCAGCTCGTCGTCGAAGGAAATCCGCGTCAGCCCCAGGGCCACGAGTCCCGCCGCCACCACGACCAGCGCCCAGGCGGCGCGCCGATGGGCCAGCGCCAGCATGCCGACGCGCTCCAGCCCGAAGCCGAGCGAGGCGAATTTGTCGCTCACCGGCGCGATCCCTCATCACCTGCGGGCGAAAGCGTGCGAGTTGTTCCGGCCAAGCCCTGCCCCCCTAAGCGAGTCCCCGCCGATACGATGGCCAGCGCCCGGCCCGCTGTCAAACGCGCATGTCCGCGATTTAACGCCGCTCTAATCGAGCGTCCGCCGGAAGCGCAGGAGCGTCAATGCCCCGACCGCCAGGGTGAAGGCGACGATGATCCAGAATTCTTGCGCGAAATGAGCGAAATCGTTGCCCTTGAGCAGCACGCCGCGGACGATGCGCAGGAAGTGGGTCAAGGGCAGAAACTCGCCCAGCCACTGTGCCCATCCCGGCATGCCGCGGAACGGAAACATGAAGCCCGACAGGAGAATCGACGGCAGGAAGAAGAAGAAGGTCATCTGCATCGCCTGCATCTGGTTGCGGGCGAGCGTCGAGAACAGGTAGCCGAGACTGACATTGGCGGCGATATAGACCAGTAGGACCCCCATCAGCAGCCACAGGGAACCTAGCATCGGCACCCCGAAAAGATAGCGGGCGGTAACGAGAATGATCGCCACCTGAACGAAGCCGAGGCCGATATTGGGCGTGATCTTGCCGATCATGATCTCGCTCGCCCGGGTCGGCATGGCGAGCAAATTTTCCATCGTGCCGCGTTCGGCTTCCCGCGTCAGCGACAGGGCGGTGGACAGGATCGTGGTCATGGTCAGGATCACGCCGAGCAGCCCCGGCACGATGTTGTAGCGGGTGACGCCCTCTGGGTTGTAGCGCCGATGGATGACGAGGTCGACGGGCGGCGGCGCGGCGGCGAGCTGGGTGTACGCGCCACCGAGCTCGCGGGAGATGGCCCGGTCCGCCAACTCGCCGAAGGCGGCAAGCGCATTGCTGGAGGCGGCGGGATCCGTGGCGTCGGCGGAAACCAGGATCTGCGGCCGCTCGCCGCGCAGGAGCGCGCGCTCGAAGCCGACGGGCACCGTCACCACGAAGGCGACCTTGCCGGTGTCGAGCAGGCCGTCCGCCTGGTCCTGATTGTCGACGCCGCGCTCGATCTCGAAATAGCCGGAATTCACCATCGCCACCTCGACGGCGCGGCTGAAGCGGCTGTGATCCTCGATCAGCACCGCCGTCGGCAACCGCTTGGGGTCGGTGTTGATGGCGTAGCCGAACAGCATCAGCTGGACGATGGGGATGATCACCATCATCGCCAGGGTGAGGCGATCCCGGCGCAGCTGGATCACTTCCTTCAGCAAGATCGCAAGAGTACGCGAAGGCGACATCAGCTGCCTCGTCACTGCTGGCCGGTTTGTGCGACGCCCATGAACTGGATGAACACGTCCTCAAGGCTGGTCTCGCCCTTCGACCAGGTGAGGCCGGGGCGGTCGCGGAACGGCGCGATCGCGGCCTTGAGCGCCCCGTCGTCGGCGCCGATGACGTGCAGCGTGGTGCCGAAGGTGGCGACCTGGTCGATGCCCTTCTGCCGGCGCAGCTCGCCGGCCAGCGCATCGAGCCCCTTGCCGGCGACGACCCAGGTGCTGAGCCCGGCGCGCGCGACGACCTCGTCGGTCGTCCCCTCGGCGATGATGCGGCCGTAGGAGATGTAGGCGATGCGATGGCAGCGCTCCGCCTCGTCCATATAGTGGGTCGAGACCAGCACCGTGACGCCCTCGGCGGCGAGATTGTGCACCTCGTCCCAGAACTCGCGCCGCGCCTTGGGGTCGACGCCGGCGGTCGGCTCGTCGAGGAGCAGGAGCTTGGGTTCGTGCATGACGCAGGCGGCGAGCGCCAGGCGCTGCTTCCAGCCGCCCGACAATTCGCCGGCGAGCTGGTGCTGGCGGTCCCTCATGCCGAGCTTGTCGATGGCCGCGTCGACATGGGCGCGCTGCGGCCTGAGGCGGTAGAGGCGGGCGACGAATTCCAGATTCTCGCGTACCGTCAGATCCTCGTAGAAGCTGAAGGCCTGGGTCATGTAGCCGACCTCCGCCTTGATCCTGTCGCTCTCGGTGCGGATGTCGTAGCCGAGGCAGGTACCGCTGCCGCCGTCGGGCTTGAGCAGGCCGCAGATCATGCGGATGGTGGTCGTCTTGCCCGAGCCATTGGGACCGAGAAAGCCGACGATCTCGCCCTTTTCCACATGCATGGAGATGTGATCGACGACGGTCTTGCCGGCGAAGCGCTTGGTCAGGCCGTCGACCGCGATCACCGTCATGGCCCGGCCCCCGATCGCAGGGTGACGTCGACGATCTGGCCCGGGCTCAAGGTCACCGCCGGTCCGACCGGAACGGCCTCGACCATGTAGACCAGCTTTTGCCGGCTCTCGACGGAGTAGATCACGGGCGGCGTGAACTCGGCCTCGGACGATACGTAGCGCACCCGCGCCTCAAGGCCTGCCGGGCAGCCGCTGCAGGCAAGCGCGACCCGGTCGGACGGTTTGACATCGGCGCGCAGCGCCTCCGGCACGAAGAAGCGCACGACGCGATTTTCGTCTGGCAGCAGCGAGACGACCGCCGCATCGGGACCCGCCATTTCGCCGGGACGGCGCAGCACGATGTCGACGAGGCCCGCGATCGGCGCCTTGACGGTGAGTTGGGCCAGGCGCCATTCGGCTTGCGCCAGCAGGGCACGCCGGGCGGCGACGGCGCTGCGGGCCGCCTCGATCGCCGCCTCGCGCGCCGGCAGCTCCTCGACGGCGATTTGCCGCTTGAGGGCCTCGACCTGGGCCGCAGAGCGGTCATGGGCGGCCAGGGCCTCGTCAACGGCCGCCTGCGAGACGATCTTACGCGTGACCAGCTCCTGCTGGCGGTCCAGGCGCCGCTTGGCTTCGGCGAGACCCGCCTCGGCCTCGTCGAGCTGGGCGCGGGTCACGGCGATTTCCTCCGGCCTGCGGCCGCTCTCAAGATCGGCAAGCTCGGCTTGCGCGCGGGAAAGTTCAGCCCGCGCCGCCGCGACGGCGGCCGCCGCCTCCTCGTCGTCGAGCCGCGCGACGATGCCGCCGGCCTCGACCCGGTCGCCGCGCTCGACCGCGATCTCGACGATGCGGCCGGCCTCTAGCGGGGCAAGCGACACATATTCGCCTTCGACATAGCCGGAAAAGCTCAAACTCGGCGGCGGCGCCGGGCAATAGGGATTGACGGCGGCAAGCCAGGCGAAGGCGCAGAGCCATTCAAGCATCATCGCCCTCCCTTCTCGCTCGCCGGCCGTTCGGCGCCGAGCCGGGCGACGGTCCTGCGCAGCGCGTCCTTGATTTGCACCTCTTCGGCCCGCCCGATATTCCGCCAGCCCATGCGCCGCAGCACCGCGGCGCGGGCGACCCGGAAGATCAGCACCTGACCGATCATGGCGAAGGCGGTCAGCCTGGCGGCCGGAGATTCCAGCGGATCGCCGGTGATGGTGGCGATGAGATGGGTCATGAAGCCGTGCGCGCGGCCCATGACACCCTCATACAGAATGTCGAAGGCCGCGGTCGGGGCCATCTGCTCGCGCATGACGAAGCGCGCCCAGTTCTCGGTTTCCGGGTTGGCGACCATGAGATGGTTGAAGCTCAACAGGATGGCGATCAGGATCTGCCGCGCCGCATCGGGCGTAAGCTCATCCGCCCGCGCCCGGGCTTCGGCGATGATCGGCAGGACGGTGCCGGAAATTTCTCCGGCGATGTGCCCGGCAACGGCGGCGTAAAGCCCCTCCTTGCCGCCGAAATGGTATTTGATCGCCGCGATGTTGACGCCCGCCGCATCGGCCACGGCGCGCGTGCCGGTGGCCTCGAAGCCCTGGCGGCCGAACAGATCGAGGGCCGCCGAAATCAGCCTTCTCCGGGTCTCGCGCGTCGATGCGCGCAGCGCCGGTTCTGCGCGGTCTGGTCGTGGCTTCGTGCTCATTTGCGGCCTCCGTTGCGGCTTTTCGCGGGAGTAGGCGGCCCACCCGGACCATGGGCGCCGCCGGCCGGGCGACCTCTCCGGGCCGACGACAGGTCGTTATTTAATCAATCGATTGATTAAATTCAAGAGGGCAAGGCCGTGCGGTTAACGAAGGGTAGGGGCGGGGCGAGTGGAGGCGCCGGCGAAACGAGACCGCTAAGGCGAGAGCATGAACCGGTCCCATAATTCATTGTCCGGAAACGCTGTTGCGGAACTGCTTTGTGGACGGTTCCTTGGTAAGACTTGCACATTTGGCGTGACGTTGAGATATTCGCGTTAGGGAGAGGCCATATTTCACTGACGGGCACCGGTCGCGTTCAAAGTCCGTTGAACTCCCCGAATACGGTAGTATCAGGAGGGTTAGCTGATGAGCGAGCCGGAGAGAGCGCGGGAACCGTCGATGGAGGAGATCCTGGCGTCAATCCGCAGGATCGTCTCCGACAATAACCAAAAATCACGACCGGCGGTCGACGAGGCGCCGGCATATGCCGACGAATTTGCCCACCGGCCGATCGGGGTCGAAGAGCCGGAGATGGCGGCACACGGCGAACCGGCCGGCTACCTTGGCGAACACGAGGCCATGGACGCCGCGGAGGCGGCTTCGATCGTGGTCGAAGAGGACAGCGCCGTGGAAGATGCGCTGGCCATAGCCGATGCTGAAGCCCGGCAGCGCATCGGCGCTGTGCTCGGCGACAGCTTCGAAGAGGAAATGGGGGCCGGCATGGCGCACCATCCGGAGCCGGTCGAAGAGGCGGTCGAGCAGCCTTTCGCGGAGCCCGCCACGCCTGAAGCCAGCTACGAGGACATGGCCCAGCCCGGCCGCGAGGAGAGTAGCTTCCTGGAGCGCAGCGAGGCGGCGCTCGACGCCGCGTTCAGAATGCGGACGGCGAGCGAACCCGAATCGCAGCCGCACCATGACGTTACGTTTGAGAGGGAGGAACCGGCAACCATGGAAGAACCGGCGGCCATGGAAGAACCGGCAGGCATGATCGAGCCTGCGGCAAGAGAAGAGGATACTAGGCTCTTGTCCTCGCCCACGGACGCCTCGGTCGCCTCGGCATTTGCCTCGCTCGAAAAATTCGTTCAATCCACCCATTCGCGCAACCTGGAGGAGGTGGTCTCGGGGACGCTGCGGCCGCTGCTCAAGGAGTGGCTCGACGCCAACCTGCCGCCGCTGGTCGAGCGGCTGGTGCGCGAGGAGATCGAGCGCGTCTCGCGCGGCCGGCGATAAAGCCGTTAGCGCCGCTCTAGCCCGGAACGAACGTTGACTTGCCGCGGCGGTTGGGCTTTACAGCGACCGCAATGGTGGAAACGGGCTTGTCCGCATAACATGCTTGAAAAGACCTATCGGCCGCAGGATGTCGAAGCGCGGCTTTACTCTCTGTGGGAGGAAGCGGGCGCGTTTGCGTGCGGCCGGCCCGAGCGCGCGGACGCCGAGCCCTTCTGCATCGTCATCCCGCCGCCGAACGTCACCGGCTCGCTGCATATGGGCCATGCCCTCAACAATACCATCCAGGACATTCTGGTGCGCTTCGAGCGCATGCGCGGCAAGGACGTGTTGTGGCAGCCGGGCACGGATCACGCCGGCATCGCCACGCAGATGGTGGTCGAGCGCCAGCTCATGGAAAAGGGCGAGCCGAACCGGCGGACCATGGGCCGGGCCGCGTTCATCGAGCGGGTGTGGGCGTGGAAGGAGGAATCCGGCGGCCTGATCACCAACCAGCTCCGGCGGCTCGGCGCCTCCTGCGACTGGTCGCGCGAGCGCTTCACCATGGACGAGGGTCTGTCGAAAGCGGTTCTCAAAGTGTTTGTCGAGCTTTACCGCAAGGGCCTCATCTACAAGGACAAGCGGCTGGTCAACTGGGACCCGAAGCTGCTCACCGCGATCTCCGACCTGGAGGTGGTGCCGGTCGAGACCAGGGGGCATCTGTGGCACCTGCGCTATCCGCTCGAAGAAAAATGCTTCGATCCCGACAATCCGGCGACGTTCATCACCGTCGCCACCACGCGACCGGAGACCATGCTGGGCGACGTGGCGGTGGCGGTTCACCCCGACGACGAGCGCTACCGGCGTCTCGTCGGCAGCCACGTCATCCTGCCGCTCGTCGGGCGCCGCATGCCCATCGTCGCCGACGAGCACGCCGACCCGGAGCAGGGCTCGGGCGCGGTCAAGATCACGCCGGCGCACGACGTTAACGACTTCGAGGTCGGCCGCCGCCACGGGCTTTCGCCGATCAACGTGCTCGACCCGGAGGCGAGGATCACGCTGAAGGACAATGCTGCCTTCCTCAAGGGCGTGCCGCAGTCGGAAGATCTGGTGAAGACGATCGCGGCGCTCGACGGCCTCGACCGCTTCGCCGCTCGCCAGCGCCTCGTCGCCATGATGGAGGAGCGTGGGCTCGTCGAGAAGGTCGAGGACCATGTCATGGCGGTGCCCTATGGCGACCGCTCCAACGTCGTCATCGAGCCGTACCTGACCGACCAGTGGTATGTCGACGCCAAGACGCTTGCCGGACCGGCGATCGAGGCGGTGGAGCAGGGGCGCACCGTCTTTGTCCCGAAAAACTGGGAAAAAACCTATTTCGAATGGATGCGCAACATCCAGCCCTGGTGCATCTCGCGCCAGCTCTGGTGGGGCCATCAGATCCCGGCTTGGTACCACATTTCACACCATGAACTTAACGACCTCAGTCCGTCAGATGCGCTTCATTTAGGTGAGATACGCAAAGACTTGCACCCATTTGTGGTTGTCGAGTCTCAGGAAGAAGCCATCGCTGCTATTCAAGAGCGCTTTTCAAGCCTACAGGTCGAAGTCGTGGATGGCCCCGAACAAGCAGCAAAGCTTTGGCTGAATGAACGCGCAATTGGAATATGGCGCGACCCCGACGTGCTCGACACCTGGTTCTCCTCGGCGCTGTGGCCTTTCTCGACCCTGGGCTGGCCGGAGGAAACGCCGGAGCTGAAGCGCTTCTATCCGACCGACGTGCTGGTCACCGCCTTCGACATCATCTTCTTCTGGGTCGCGCGGATGATGATGATGGGCCTTCGCTTCATGCACGAGGTGCCGTTCCGCACCGTCTATATCCACGCCCTGGTCCGCGACGAGAAGGGCCAGAAGATGTCGAAGTCGAAGGGCAACGTCATCGACCCCCTCCGGCTCATCGACGAATATGGCGCCGACGCGCTGCGCTTCACGCTCGCCGCCATGGCCGCCCAGGGCCGCGACATCAAGCTTTCGGCCGGCCGCGTCGAGGGCTATCGCAACTTCGCCACCAAGCTGTGGAACGCGGCGCGCTTCTGCGAGATGAACGAATGCGTCCGCGTTGCCGATTTCGACCCGAAAGCGTGCCGTGAGATCCTCAACCGCTGGGTCGTCGGCGAGGCCGAGCGCGCGGCAAAGGCGGTCGGCGAGGGCATCGAGACGCACCGTTACAACGAGGCGGCCGCCGCCATCTACAGGTTCGTCTGGAACGTCTTCTGCGACTGGTACGTGGAACTGTCGAAATCGGAGCTGTCGGGCGAGGATTCGGCGGCCAGGGCCGAGACCCGCGCCGCCGCCGCTTGGACCCTCGACCAGATCCTGAGGCTTCTCCACCCCTTCATGCCGTTCCTGACCGAGGAGCTGTGGCAGCGCACCGGCGAGGCCGGGCCCGCGCGCGAAAGCCTGCTCATCCTTGCTGACTGGCCGGCGCTTGACGGTCTTGCCGACGCCGCGGCCGACGCCGAGATCGGTTGGCTGATCGATCTGATCGGCCAGATCCGGTCCGTGCGCATGGAGATGAACGTGCCGGCCGGCGCCCTGATCCCGCTGGTTCTGGTCGGTGGGAGTGAGGAGGCGCGCACCCGCGCCGGGCTCCATGGCGAGACGATCCGGCGCCTGGCGCGGCTTGAGACCATCAGCTTCGCTGGCGCGGCGCCGCAGGGGGCGGTGCAGCTGGTGCTCGACGGCGCCACCGCCGCCCTGCCGCTCTCAGGCATCATCGATCTCAAGGCGGAACAGGCGCGGCTCGAGCGTGAAATCGCCAAGATCGACGGCGAGATCGGAAAGATTGTCCAGAAGCTCGAAAACGAGAATTTCATCTCCCGCGCGCCCGAGCACGTCATCGAGGAACAGCGCGAGCGCCATTCCGACGCCGAGCACGCCCGCGCCCGCCTGTCCGAGGCCCTGAAGCGGCTCCAGGGCGCGGCCTGAGCGTTTCGACGCCCCCGAGGCGGGAATCTGTTGCTACGGCGCAACAGTTAACCAAGATTCGTGTCACTGCGCGGCCCGTTCGGCCAATGCCCCCGTTGCGCCATAAACCCTTGATAGCCGAAAAGGATAAAGGGACGCCGAAGCCGGCTCGAACCGGTACCGGCGGGAGGTGTTGCGCGGCGGAGACAGGTGCATGGACGCGAAGACATATGACAAGGCGCGGTTGCCCAGCCGCCATGTCACCGAAGGGCCGGAGCGCGCGCCGCATCGTTCCTACTTCTACGCCATGGGCCTGTCGGCGCAACAGATCCACCAGCCGCTGGTCGGCGTCGCCACCTGCTGGAACGAGGCCGCCCCCTGCAACATCGCCCTGATGCGCCAGGCGCAGGCGGTCAAGCAGGGCGTTGTGCACGCCAGCGGCACGCCGCGCGAATTCTGCACCATCACCGTGACCGACGGCATCGCCATGGGCCACCAGGGCATGAAGTCGTCGCTGGTGTCGCGCGAGGTGATCGCCGATTCCGTCGAGGTGACCATGCGCGGGCATTGCTACGATGCGCTGGTCGGTCTCGCCGGCTGCGACAAGTCGCTGCCGGGGATGATGATGGCCATGTGCCGGCTCAACGTGCCGTCGGTCTTCATCTATGGCGGATCGATCCTGCCCGGCACCTTCAAGGGTCGGCCGGTCACGGTGCAGGATTTGTTCGAGGCGGTCGGCGAATATTCGGTCGGCAAGATGAGCCTTGACGATCTCGACGAGCTCGAGCAGGTCGCCTGCCCCTCGGCCGGCGCCTGCGGTGCCCAGTTCACCGCCAACACCATGGCCTGCGTCAGCGAGGCGATCGGGCTTGCCTTGCCCTATTCCTCGGGCGCGCCGGCACCCTACGAGCTGCGCGACGCCTTTTGCGCCGCCGCCGGCGAGAAGGTCATGGAGCTTGTCGCCCGCAGGATACGCCCGCGCGACATCGTCACCCGCGAGGCGCTGGAGAACGCGGCGAGCGTCGTGGCGGCGACCGGCGGTTCGACCAATGGCGCCCTGCACCTGCCGGCGATTGCGCATGAATGCGGCATAGAATTCGACCTGTTCGACGTCGCCGAGATCTTCAAGAAGACGCCCTATATCGCCGACCTCAAGCCGAGCGGCAAATATGTCGCCAAGGACATGTACGAGGCCGGCGGCGTGCCGTTGTTGATGAAGACGCTGCTCGAAGGCGGATATCTGCACGGCGGCTGCCTGACGGTGACCGGCCGCACCATGGCCGAGAACATGGCCGCCGTGAAATGGAACCCGCACCAGGATGTGATCCGCCCGCACGACGATCCGATCTCGCCGACCGGCGGCGTGGTCGGGCTCAAGGGCAACCTCGCGCCCGACGGCGCCATCGTCAAGGTCGCCGGCATGAGCTCGACGCGCTTTTCCGGCCCCGCGCGCTGCTTCGACAGCGAGGAAGAGGCCTTCGAGGCGGTGAACAAGCGCAAATACAAGGAAGGCGAGGTGCTGGTCATCCGCTACGAGGGGCCGCGCGGTGGGCCGGGCATGCGCGAGATGCTGTCGACGACGGCGGCGCTCTACGGCCAGGGGATGGGCTCCAAGGTGGCGCTGATCACCGACGGGCGCTTCTCCGGCGCGACGCGGGGCTTCTGCGTCGGCCATGTCGGCCCGGAGGCGGCCGTCGGCGGCCCGATCGGGCTTCTGCGGGACGGCGACATCATCGAGCTCGACGCCGACAAGGGACTCCTCGGCGTCCGATTATCGGATGCCGAGCTCAAGGCGCGGGCCAAGAAATGGACGCCGCGGGAAACCGGCTATCCCTCCGGCGCGCTATGGAAATATGCCGAGCAGGTGGGCCCCGCGCGCCATGGCGCGGTCACCCATCCCGGCGCATCGGCCGAAGAGAAAAGCTATGCCGATATCTGACCGCCATTCGTGGATTGCAGGCGCCGTTTTCGCGGTTCTCGTCGCCGGGACCGGCGCGCCCGCCCTGGCGCTCGATCTGGAGGCGAAAATCGGCGACGACACCCCGCCGGCGCAGGCCTACCAGATGGCCCTGCGCGCCTACCGAGACGGGCATACGGACGAGGCGCTGAGCGCGCTGGAGTTCGCCGCCGGCAAGGGTTACGCCAAGGCGCAGTGGGAGCTTGCCCGCCGCTATGCCGACGGTAACGGGGTCAAGCGCGACACTTTGAAGGCGTTCAGATATTTCCAGATTCTCGCCGACCAGCACGCCGAGGACAATCCGTTCGTCTCCACCGCGCGGATCGTCGCCGATTCCTTCGTCGAGCTTTCCCACTACTACCTTTCCGGCATCCCCGAGGCCGGCGTCGTCCAGGACATCTCCCGGGCTTTCAACCTGCTCTACCACGCCGCCACCTATTTCGGCGACGCGGAGGCGCAGTATCGGCTCGGCATGATGTATCTGGAGGGCAAGGGGCGCAATCCGAGCCCGGCGACGGCCGCGAGATGGCTCAATCTCGCCGCCAAGAAGAACCATGTCGGCGCGCAAGGCGAATTGGGCCGGCTGCTCTATGCTGACAAGAATGGGCCGCAGGACAGGCTCAAGGGCTTGATATTTCTCGAGGTGGCGCGGCGCCGCGCCGACCCGGCAAGCCAGGCGTGGGTCATCCAGACACACGACGAGATTTTCGCCACCCTCGACGGCAACCAGCGGCAGCTGGTCACGTCCGCGGCCGACAGGTGGGTCGAGAAATATGGCGATCGCCGCTAGAGCGGTTCATGGTTCCCTATAACCATGAACCGCTCTAGGCCGGCCCTCTAATCCCTCTCCGAAAGCTCGATCCACACCGGCACATGGTCCGACGGCTTTTCCCAGGTGCGCGTGCGCTTGTCGATGCCCGCCGCGATCAGCCGGTCGGTGGCCTGTGGCGACAGCAGCAGATGATCGATGCGGATGCCGTTATTCTTCTGCCAGGCGCCGGCCTGATAGTCCCAGAAGGTGTATTGGCCGGGTGAATCGTCGCAAGCCAGAATCGCGTCGGTCAGGCCGAGATTGACGAGCGCGCGGAGAGCCGAGCGGCTCTCCGGCTGGAATAGCGCGTCGTCGGCCCAGGCTTCCGGGTCGTGAACGTCGTCCGGCGTCGGAATGACATTGTAGTCACCGGCGAGCACGAACGGCTCCTCGAGCTCAAGCAGCTTGTGCGCGTGGGCGTGCAGGCGCTTCATCCATTTCAGCTTATAGTCGAACTTGTCGCTGCCGATAGGGTTGCCGTTGGGCAGATAGATCGAGGCGACGCGCACGATGCCCTTGCCTGCCGGGACGACGGCCTCGACATAGCGCGCCTGGGTATCGTGCTTGTCGCCGGGAAGGCCCCTGCCGACCTCGTCGAAGGGGCGCTTCGACAGGATGGCGACGCCGTTGAAGCCCTTCTGGCCGTGCACCGCGACATTGTAGCCGAGGCTTTCGAGGTCTTCGGCCGGAAAGCCCGGATCCTCGCACTTGATTTCCTGCAGGCAGACGATCTCCGGGCCGACATCCTTGAGCCACGCGGTCAGCCCCTCTATGCGGGCCTTGACGCCGTTGATGTTCCAGGTTGCGATCTTCATGGGATAGGAAAAACCCTTTATGTCATCTCGTTAATTGTCCGGCGGCTTGCGCGGCCACGCATATGGCTACACTCACAATGGCTGCCGTCCGCGAATCATGCCCGCCATACCCCAAGAAAGGAATTTCGCAGCCCCCGCCGCTTCCACGCAATTGGAATCCGCCTCGCGCGTAAGCGCTACGCAAGACCAACCGCGCCAAGGCCCACTGGCGGCGGCGCAACCCCCTTGATAAGGTCGCGGACATTTGGCGCGCCGCGCGCCGAATATTGGAGGATGGGGACGTGCAGCAGACACTTGTCTTGACCTTTATCGCCGAGGACAGGCCGGGCTTGGTCGAGAGACTATCCGAAGCGGTGACCAAGGAAGGCGGAAACTGGCTCGAAAGCCGGATGGCGCACCTGGCCGAGAAGTTCGCGGGCATCGCCAGGGTCGAAATTCCTGGCGACAAGGTCTCGTCCTTCAAGAATGCGCTAATGGCTCTCGAAGCGGAAGGCTTCCGTCTTACCGTCGAGGAGGCGACGGTCGCTGCTCCGTCCGGCGGTACGGTGCTCACTCTCGATCTCGTCGGCCCGGATCATCCGGGAATCGTGCGCGATATTTCCCACTGCTTGGCGGAACGGGGCGTCAGCGTCGAGGAAATGGAGACCGATATTCGGCAAGCCCCCATGGGCGGGGGAGCCCTGTTTTATGCCCAGGCTCGGGTTCGCGGCCCCGCGAGATTGAACGAGGAAGAGCTTCGCCAAGCCCTCGAGGGACTGACCGCCGCGCTGATGGTGGACATCACACTGCGCGAGGAGATCTTGAGCCCCAATCCATGACGATGGTGACGAGGCCGATTTGACTGTCCAGGTCGCGATCTTCATGGCAACGGCCCCATCCTCTCTTGCCGGCTACACCATCCCCGTCAGCGCGGTGGTCAGATAGCGCTGCGGGTCGGGGGCGCCCTTCTTCGGCATCATTGTCTTGATCCAGGTGCGGCGCTCGAAATCGAGGATCGCAAGCTCCCAGACCCTGCCGATGAGGCCGAGATCGGTGATGTCTTCCAGCGTCGTTGCGTCCTCGCGCGCGCCGCGGAACATCCTTTGGCGCAGCGTGTCGCCATTGACCCACCAGACCGGAAGGTACCAGTTGGCGCGCTCGCCGGCATGGACGATCAGGATGGCATGGCTGCCATTGGTCAGGTCGGGCGCGTCGGTGGAGCCGGCCAGCGGCAAGGCCGCGATCATCGTGCGGGCGTGGCGGGCGAGCATAAATTCACCCTCCTCGGGCCGCCGGCTCGAGCCCAGAATCAGATATTGCTTGATCGTCCAGCCGCGATGCTCCTCGATGCCGAGGAAGGAGACCTGCCGCTTGTGGTAGCGGACGTGAGTCATGGCGCCGCAGGCTAGATGGAAAAACTCGTGCCGCATCCGCAGGATGCGGTGGCATTCGGGTTTTTTACTTGAAATGATTGCCCGATCAGGTCGTCGACATAGTCGATTTCCGAACCGGCCATATAGATTAGTGAGACGGAATCGACCACCACCGAGGCCCCGTCGCGGGTTACCAGCAGATCGTCCTTGTCGCGCTCGCGTGCAAAGTCGAAGCCGTATTGAAAGCCCGAGCAGCCGCCACCCGAGACGCTGACCCGCAGCATGGTGCCGGCGGGCTCATCTGCGAGAATGGCGGCGATGCGCTTGGCGGCGCGTTCGCTCAATGTCACGGCTGGCTGGTTCATCCGGGTCTCCAAGGCGGCCGGGATTGGGTCACCCGATCCACCCGGATTAGGTAATATGTGCGGGGCGCATGTCAAATGGAGGTTTCTTGAAAATCATGGCGCGCGGCGGCGGGCAGGGGGCAGGCGAGGCGGGTTGCTCGGCCAGGGCGGCTTTCGCCTGCTGGCCGCAGCACAGCCGCGGCAGGCGCACCCCGGAGCCGGACAGCCCGACCCGCAGCCCGTTTCAGCGCGACCGCGACCGCATCGTCCACTGCACCGCCTTCCGCCGCCTCAAGCACAAGACCCAGGTCTTCATCTATGACGAGGGCGACCATTACCGCACCCGGCTGACCCATTCTCTGGAGGTCGCCCAGATCACCCGCTCGCTCGCGCGGACCCTGCGCCTTGACGAAGACCTGGCCGAGGCGCTGGCGCTCGCCCACGATCTCGGCCATCCGCCCTTCGGCCATGCCGGGGAGCGGGCGCTCGACGCGGCGATGGCGCCTTATGGCGGCTTCGACCACAACGCCCAGAGCCTGCGCGTCGTCACCCGGCTCGAACGCCGTTATGCCGACTTCGACGGCCTCAACCTCACCTGGGAGGCGCTGGAGGGGCTGGTAAAGCATAACGGGCCGCTGACCGCCGAGGACGGGGTACCGCTCGGCCAATATGCCGCCACCGGCCTGCCTCACGCGATTCGCGCCTATCAGCGCGTGCAGGACCTCGAATTGTGGTCGCAACCCTCACTCGAAGCGCAAATCGCGGCCATTTGCGACGATATCGCCTATGACAGCCACGATCTCGACGACGGGCTGCGCGCCGGCCTGTTCGCGCTCGAGGAGCTTGCCGACGTGCCGCCGGTCGATGCCTGCCTTGCCGAGGTCGAACGGCTCTATCCGGAAACCGAGCGCCCGCGCGCCGTCAACGAAATGCTGCGCCGGCTGATCACCGCCATGGTCGATGACGTCATCGCCGAGACGGGCCGCAATCTTGACCGACTGAGGCCCGGGACGGTCGAAGACGTGCGCCGCGCCGGCCGCGGCATGGCCGGCTTTTCGGCCGGGCTCGGCGAGGCGGAGCGTAGCCTGAAGGCATTTCTCAACGTCCGCGTGTACCGCCACGAACGCGTTGAGCGGATCATGCAGGACGCCCAGGGGATCGTTGCCGCGCTGGTTGAGAGATACATGGCCGACGCGGGGGCGCTGCCGGAGGCTTGGCGCGACGGCATCGCCGGGGTCAGGGAAGATATCCGAGCCCGGCGCATCTGCGATTTCATCGCCGGCATGACCGACCGTTTCGCCCATCTGGAGCATCAGCGTCTGTTTGACGCCACCCCGGAATTGCGTTAGGTGCGGCGCA
This sequence comes from Hyphomicrobiales bacterium, assembly GCA_030688605.1. Lineage (NCBI taxonomy): Bacteria > Pseudomonadati > Pseudomonadota > Alphaproteobacteria > Hyphomicrobiales > Hyphomicrobiales bacterium. The sequence continues at coordinate 16,203 of JAUYJB010000157.1, read as the reverse complement.
CATTCCGCCCCGTCTCCGGCGCAGTTTCGCGGTGAATTCGCATGAACGTCTTTGCCGACTTCGTCATCCGTGTGCGCGAAGCCGTCCTTTCGCTGGCGCGCGAGGGCGCGCTGCCCGAAGGGCTCAACCTCGAGCGCATCGCCGTCGAGACGCCGCGCGAGGCGGGCCACGGCGACCTTGCGACCAACGCCGCCATGGTGCTTGCCCGACAGGCGGCCATGAAGCCGCGCGAGCTTGCCGAAAAGCTTGCCGGCGCGTTGGGGTCCGATCCGGACGTGGAAAGCGTCGAGGTCGCAGGGCCGGGCTTCGTCAACGTCACGCTGAAAAGCGCCTATTGGCATGGATTCCTGAAGGCGATGCTGAAGGCCGGCGCGCCGTTCCCGCTCGAGGATATCGGCAGGCGCACTCGCATCAATGTCGAATATGTCTCGGCCAACCCGACCGGGCCTTTGCATGTCGGCCATTGCCGCGGCGCGGTGTTCGGCGACGCGCTTGCCAACCTGCTGGCCCGCGTCGGCTACGCGGTGACCCGCGAATATTACGTCAACGACGCCGGCGCCCAGGTCGATGCGCTCGCCCGCTCCGCCTATCTGCGCTACCGCGAGGCGCGGGGCGAGGCGATCGGACCGATCCCTGAAGGCCTCTATCCCGGCGAGTACGTTTCGGTTACCGGGCGGGCCATCGGCGATAAGTACGGCGACAAGCTCAAAGACCAGCCCGAGAGTGAATGGCTAGCGAAAGTGCGCAAGATCGCGATCGAGAACGAGATGAGAAAGATTCGCGATGATCTCGATGCACTGAGAATTCGGCACGACGTGTTCTTTTCCGAGCGATCACTCACAGAGGGGCCGACCGACAAGGTGGCCGAGACCATCAGGTTGTTAAGAGCGAAGGGGCTCGTCTATGAAGGCAGGCTTCCGCCGCCCAAGGGCCAGCCGCCGGAAGATTGGGAGGACCGCGAGCAGACGCTGTTCCGTTCCACCGCGTTTGGCGACGACATCGACCGGCCGCTGATGAAGTCCGACGGTAGCTACACCTACTTCGCCTCCGACATCGCCTACCACCGTGACAAGATCCAACGCGGCTTCACGACCCTGATCAACGTCTGGGGTGCGGACCACGGCGGCTACGTCAAGCGCATGCGGGCCGCCGTCGCCGCGCTGACCGACGGCAAGGTTACGCTCGACGTGAAGCTGTGCCAGCTCGTGCGCCTGCTGCGCGGCGGCGTGCCGGTGAAGATGTCCAAGCGCGCCGGCGAGTTCGTGACTCTCAGGAACGTGGTCGATGAGGTCGGCCCCGACAGCGTCCGCTTCATGATGCTGTTCCGCAAGAACGACGCGCCGCTCGATTTCGACTTCGTCACCGTCACCGAGCAGTCTCGCGACAACCCGGTGTTCTACGTTCAATACGCCCATGCGCGGGCCCATTCGGTGCTGCGCAACGCGGTCGAGGCATTTTCTGACCTTAACGTAAACGCCGCTGCTCTGGCCGAAGCCGACCTCGCGCAGCTTGCCGATAGGGGAGAAATCGGCCTTATCAAGCGCCTCGCCGAGTATCCGCGCGTCGTCGCCGCGGCGGCGCAAACGCACGAGCCGCACCGCGTCGCTTTCTATCTGCACGAGCTTGCGAGTGACTTCCACGCCCTGTGGAATCGGGGCAAAGACTTGCCACAATTACGTTTTATTAACTCAGACAATCCAGGCTTGTCCCGAGCGAGGGTGGGTCTGGTTCGAGCGGTTGCCCTGGCGCTCGCGGAGGGGCTAGGCATCCTTGGCGTGCACGCTGTCGAGGAAATGCGCTAAAATGGGGGAGCAAATCGTGTGATGGTGCGGCACCACCATTCCCGGCGGCCACAATCTATCGTTGGTCGCCAGGACGATTTCGGTTTAGCATCATGACCATGACTGACGACGACAAGCGCATTTTTCCACGCGGGCCGGCGACGCGTTCGCCATCTCACGAGAGGAATATTAGCGGCGCACCAGCGGCGGGTGTCGAGGACGATCCACTCGCGGAACTGATCCGCATCGTCAAGGAAGAAGATCCATTCGGCGATCTTCTGAACGATCCCTTGCCCACGGCGCGTCGTGCGCCGCCGCCCGCGCCGCCGTCGGCCAGGGCGCCGGCATCGGCTCAGCCGCAACCGCCGGCCGCGCCGCCAACGATGGCTGCGTCGTCCCGGCGCGAGGCACCGCCGCTCGATCCGGTCGACCTCGACCAGGCGCTGCGCGATTTCCGCGATGCGCCGGAGGAGGTGTTGCGCCGCGACATGAACTGGATGGATGAAGGGTTCGACCCGGTGGAGGTCGCGGCCGCGCCGCCGGCAGAACCGGCCGATCCCTACCAGGATCCGGCCTTTGCCGGCATCGAGGCGAGCTCTCATTCCGGCTTTGAAGCGGAAGGCGACGACGCGGAGGCGGCCTTCGGAGCCGACTCCCCTGATCGCGACGGGCCATATTCCGAGGTTGCGGAGCAGCGTCCCCGGCGCGGCACGTTTGTCGCCGTCGGCATTCTGATGGGGCTGGTGGGGGTTGGCGCCGCTGCGGGCTATCTTTACACGCAGGGAGGCGGCTCCAGCGCCAATGAGGATCCGCTGCCGATCATCCGCGCCGACAGCGATCCGGTGAAGATTGCCCCCGACGATCCCGGCGGAGCGAATATCCCCAATCAGGAGCGGCTGGTCTATAACCGCGTTTCCGGCGAGACCGCCGAGCCGGAGCCCAATATCGTATCGCGCGAGGAAGAAATCCTCGGACCCCCGAACGGGGCGGCCAAGGAAGGGGGGCGTTTTACGGCTGACGGCGCCGGCGACGAGATTTCGACGGGAACCACGCCGAATGCGTCCAACGGAAGCGCCGCGGAGCCCGGCTCTCTGGCGCCGCTCGCCTCCTCTTCGCCGCCCGCGAACGGCATCGCTCCGGTCCCGCGGCGGGTGAAAACCGTGGTCGTGCGTCCGGATGGATCCATCGTCAGCATCGAGCCGCAGGATATTGCCGCCGCGCCATCGGCGACGCCGGCGCAAAAGGCGGTTGCAGGCGTCCCGACGCCGCCGTCGCGGCCGGCCCCGGTGCCGGTACCCGTGCGGCTCGCCGCCAGCGGCAATGATACCAACGCCACGCCGGTACCGCCGGTTCAGCCGACGCGTCCAACGCAACCGTCGAGCAATGCGCCCCTGGCGCTCAATCCTCAGGCGGAACAGCAGCAAGCAGAGGAGTTGCCCGCGTCCGAGAGGGTCGCCCGGGCAGCCTCGCCGGAGCAGCCGGTGCAGACCCAGACCTGGTTCACCGCCGTCCCGGGCACGCCGCCGGCCCCCGCGGCTGCCGCTCCTGCGGCGTCTACCACGCCCAGCGCCGGCACCGGCACGGCGCAATATGTGGTTCAGCTCGCCGCGCGCCGCAATGAGGAGCAGGCTAACGAGGCCTATAATTCGCTGAAGGCCCAATATGCCGGCCTGCTCGGCAGCTATCAGCCGCTGATCCAGCGCGCCGACCTTGGCGAACGCGGCGTCTACTACCGCGTCCGTGTCGGCCCGATGGCGACCGCCGACGCGGCCCGGGACGTGTGCGAACAGCTCAAGGCGGCCGGCCTGCCGGATTGCCTGGTGCGTCCGCGCTGAACGCACGCGCCTTTATCTGCGGCTGTTCCGGCCCGGTCCTGACGCGGGACGAAATCCGGTTCCTGGAAGACGCGGCGCCCTGGGGACTGATCCTGTTCGCCCGCAATGTCGAGGACCCGGATCAAATCCGCGCCCTGATCGCCGAATTCCGCGCCGCGGTCGGCTGGGAGGCCCCGGTCCTGATCGATCAGGAGGGCGGGCGCGTGCAGCGGCTGTGTCCGCCGCGGTGGCGGGCCTATCCGCCGGCGGCCCATTTCGGCGTCCTGCACGCGATCGACGAACGGGCGGCGGAAGAAGCGGCGCGGCTCAACGCGCGGCTGATCGGCCGGGATTTGGCGCTTCTCGGCATCACTGTCGACTGCCTGCCCGTGCTCGATCTGCGCCTGCCCGAGACCCACGCCGTCATCGGCGAGCGCGCCTATCATTCCGATCCTCGCCGGGTGGCGGCGCTGGGACGGGCGACCTGCGAGGGCCTCAGGGCGGCCGGCGTCGTCCCGGTCGTCAAGCACATCCCCGGCCACGGCCGCGCCACGGCCGACAGCCATCTGGAGCTGCCCGAGGTCATGGCGGACGCTCGGACGCTGCGGCGGGAGGATTTCGAACCGTTCCGGCGGCTCGCCGACATGCCGGTCGCCATGACCGCGCATATCGTCTACAAGGCATTCGACCCGCAGCGGCCGGCGACGCTCTCTGCGGCTATAATCGGCGAGGTGATTCGCGGCGAAATCGGGTTTGAAGGCCTGCTGATGAGCGACGATCTGTCCATGGGGGCGCTGACCGGTTCCGTGCGCGCGCGCGCCGACGCCCTGTTCAAGGCCGGATGCGACATGGCGCTGCATTGCAATGGCAGGCTCGACGAGATGGCGGCGGTGGCCGAGGCGGCGCCCCCGCTTGCGGGTCAACGCGCGCGGCGCGCCGCGGCGGCGCTCGCCTTTGTCGGTGAGGCCGCCCCCATCGACGAGGACGCGACCTGGGAACGGCTCTGCGGTTTGCTCGCGGCGCAAGGAAGTTAGGCGATGAGCGTGCAAGGCGACGATACGACCCCGGCTGCGGGCACCCAAGACGATGACGGCGGCCCGGACCCGTTCACCGACGGGCTGTTGCGGTCGCCGGCGTGGGACGCGGGCGAGGACGCCTTCATCGTCGATGTCGCCGGCTTCGAAGGCCCGCTCGATCTGCTGCTGGCAATGGCGCGGACGCAGAAGGTCGATCTGGCGCGCATCTCGATCCTGGCGCTGGCCGAGCAATATCTCGGCTTCATCGTCGAATTGCGCTCGATGCGGCTCGAGCTCGCCGCCGACTATCTGGTCATGGCCGCCTGGCTTGCCTATCTTAAGTCGCGTCTGCTGCTGCCCGATCAGGCCGACGACGAGGAACCGAGCGGGGCCGAGCTTGCCGCCCAGCTTGCCTTCCGCCTGCAGCGGCTCGAGGCGATGCGCGAGGCGGCCGCATCGCTGATGACCCGCAACCGGCTCGGCCGCGACGTTTTCGCCCGCGGCGCGCCGGAGGGCATCAGGCTCGAGCGGCGCAGCGAATATACGGCGGAGCTGTATGACCTCTTGAAGGCCTATGCGATGCAGCGCGAGAAGGTCGCGCTCGCCAACTACCGCATCCGGCCGCGTCCGGTCGTCACCCTTGCCGAGGCGCGCGAGGCGCTGCAACGGCTGGTCGGCCAGATTTCGGACTGGGCACGGCTTGACGCCTGCCTTGCCGAGTTCGTGCTCGGGCAGGCCTCGCGCGCGAGCGCGGTCGCCAGCACCTTCAGCGCCAGCCTGGAGCTGGTGCGCGAAGGCCGGATTGAAATTCGCCAGGACAAGGCGTACGCACCGATCTATATGCGCAGCACCGGGCCGAGGGCGGTCGGATAGTTGGGGAACCGGGAGAAGGCCATGCGACATGACGAGGCCGGAAATACAGCGGCGGCAGCCAGCGCCGTAGCGCAGGATCGCGAGCGCGATTGGCCGGACAATGTGACGACGCTTGCCGCGGCGCCGTCGAGCAACCTTCTGCGCATGGTCGAGGCGCTGCTGTTCGCCGCCGCCGAACCGCTCGACGAGGAGACGCTTGCCGCGCGCCTTCCGGTGGGGGCCGATGTCGGCCGGCTGCTGGCGGAGATTGCCGCCCACTATTCCGGGCGCGGCGTCAATCTGGTCCGCGTCGCCGGCAAATGGAGCTTCCGGACCGCCGAGGACCTCTCCTTCCTGATGCACAAGGAGGCCGTCGAGGAAAGGCCGCTGTCGCGCGCGGCGCTGGAGACTCTGGCCATCATCGCCTATCACCAGCCGGTGACGCGCAGCGAAATCGAGGAGATCAGGGGCGTCAGCATGTCCAGGGGCACCCTCGACGTGCTGATGGCGGCGGGCTGGGTGCGGATGCGCGGCCGCCGCCGCACTCCCGGCCGGCCGATCACTTACGGCACGACCGAAGGCTTCCTTGCGCATTTCGGCCTCGACCAGGTGGACGACCTGCCGGGGCTCGAGGAGCTCAAGGCGGCGGGCCTCCTGTCAAGCCGCATCCCGGCAAGCTTCGCCGTTCCCTCGCCGCTCGTCGTCGACGGGCTGGCCGAGGACGAGGACCCTCTCGACGGCGCCGACGAGGCGGAGGAACTTGAAGCGCTCGGCGAGGAAGACGAGGAGTCCGCCCGGTGACGCGTCGGGCCGAATTGTGTGAAGCGTATCGGCGTGGTTTCTGAACAAAGACACGGTGGCGCGGCGAGCCTGCGTCGCGGCGGCTGGGGCCAGCGGGGGACCGCCGCTGCGACCATCGCCGCGCGGCTGACGTTGGAACAAGTCTGCCACTATTACGGGACGACGCCGGCGGTGGTGGATTTCTCGCTCGACGTGGCGCCCGGCGAGATCATCTGCCTGCTCGGCCAATCCGGCTGCGGCAAGACCACGCTTTTGCGCATCGCCGCCGGCGTCGAGCGCCAGCGGTCCGGACGCGTGCTCATCAACGGCAGCGAGGTCGCGGGGCCGACCCGGTTCCTGCCGCCGGAACAGCGCGGCGTCGGCCTGATGTTCCAGGATTTTGCGCTGTTCCCGCATCTTTCCATTCTCGACAATACCGCCTTCGGGCTCACCGGCCTGAGCCGGCGCGAGGCCGAGCACGAGGCGCGCGCGGCGCTGCGCCGGGTCGGCCTTGAGAGCCTTGCCGGCGAGTATCCGCACGCGCTGTCCGGCGGCGAGCAGCAACGGGTGGCGCTGGCCCGGGCGGTGGCGCCGCGGCCGAGCGTGCTGTTGATGGACGAGCCGTTTTCCGGCCTCGACCGCCGCTTGCGCGAGAATGTGCGCGACGAGACGCTGGCGCTTTTGCGCGAGACGCGGGCGACCTGCATCATCGTCACCCATGACCCGGAAGAGGCGATGCAGCTTGCCGACCGCATCGCGCTGATGCGCCGCGGCCGGCTGGTGCAGGTCGGCCCGGCCGACGAGCTCTACCGCACGCCCGTAGACCTGTTCACCGCCCGCTTCTTCTCCGAGTTCAACGAGATCATCGGCCAGGTGCGCGACAAATGCGTGACCACCCCGTTCGGCACCGTGCCCGCCAACGGCTTTCTCGAAGGCGAGGAGATCGATGTCTGCATCCGCCCCCAGGGCATCCGCATCGAGACGGTGCCGGGAGGAACGGCCGGACGGATTCTGCGCCGACGCTTCCTCGGCGATGTCGACATCATAGACATTGCGGTCGAAGGGCTCGACGAGCCGCTGAAGGCGCGCGTGCCGGGCGGCGCCTGCGCCGGCGCCGGAACCGAGATCTGGGTTCATGTCGACCCGCAGCAGATCCTCCTTTTCCGCCGCGAAAACGGCGACGCCACGGTGGGTTAGCCGCCAGCCAGCGTGGTCAGTTGCAGCCCACGGGGCTTTCTGCGATAGTGCGGCAACCTTAAATTCCGGCTTGGAATCGGGCGGGACAGCGGAGAGATTTTCCAAATGAGTGTCGGCTTCTGGCAGATCGTAATCATCGTTCTCTTGCTCGTTCTTCTGTTCGGACGCGGCAAAATCTCCGACCTGATGGGCGATGTCGCCAAGGGCATCAAGAGCTTCAAGAAGGGGATGACCGAAGACGAGAAGGAAGAAGAGGCGAGCGAGGCAGAAAGCCCGCCAAAAGTGATCGAACACGCCAGCGCGGAGCCGGTGGCGGAAGCGGAGGCCGAGGCCAAGAGCCCGGCCAAGGCGAAGGCGCCGCGCAAGCACAAGGCGAGCTGATCGGCTCGGCGGCAAGGCCGGTTCGCTGCGGACCGGTCCGATCCCTGATGCGCGCGCGAAAACATGTTCGACGTCGGTTGGAGTGAGATTTTGGTCATCGCCGTGGTCGCGATCATTTTCATCGGGCCGCGCGAGCTGATCCCGATGTTGCGCGCCTTCGGCAAGTACGCCGGCAAGCTGAAGCGCATGGCCGCCGATTTCCAGACGCAGTTCAACGAGGCGCTGCGCGAGGTCGAGTTGGACAGCATCACCAAGGAAGTCGAACAGGTCCGCAAGATCTCCCCGCTCGGCGACATCAAGAAGGAGTTGGAAGACGAGATGCGGCCGATTGGCGCGACGATGGAGGACCTCGCCAGGCCGATCAAGCCGCCGGCCGAAAGCGCGCCGGCCAAGAGCGAAGCTGAAGCCCATCCGGACGCGCCGAAGCTGAAAACCACCGCCGCCAAGAAGGACGGCCCGCCGGAGCCGAAAAAGGCCGCCGCCAAGAAGGACGGCCCGCCGGAGCCGGAAAAGGCCGCCGCCAAGCCGGCCAAGGCCAAGTCCCGGCGTGCGCCCAAGCCTTCGCCCAAGCGCGCGGCCGGCGCCGGCGGCGAGCGATCCTGACGCGGAACGCCGGCGATGAGCGACGACGATATCGAAGCCTCGAAGGCGCCGCTGATCGAGCATCTGATCGAGCTGCGCAAACGGCTAATCTGGGCGGTGGTGGCCCTCGTCATCGCCTTCGTCATCTGTTTCATCTTCGCCAGCACGATCTTCAACATCCTGCTGGTCCCGTATGAGCGGGCGGTCGGCAACATCGCGGAAATCGAGCTGATCTACACCGCGCCGCAGGAATTCTTCTTCACCCAGCTCAAACTCGGCCTGTTCGGCGCCGCCTTCCTCGCTTTTCCGGTGATGGCGGCGCAGATCTATCTGTTCGTGGCGCCGGGCCTTTACCGCAACGAGCGGTCGGCCTTCCTGCCGTTCCTGATCGCAACCCCGATCCTGTTCGTGCTCGGCGGCGCGCTGGTCTATTTCGTGGTGATGCCGCTCGCCATGACGTTTTTCCTCTCCATGGAGCAGAGCGGGGAGGGAGTGGCGACGATCCACCTCGTTCCGCGGGTGAGCGAATATCTCGGCCTGATCATGACGCTGATCCTCGGCTTCGGCATCTGCTTCCAGCTTCCGGTGCTGCTGACGCTCCTGGGGCGCGCGGGCATCGTCAGCTCCCAGGGTCTCAGGTCGAAGCGCAAATACGCCATCATCCTCGTGTTCATCGTCGGCGCGATCCTCACCCCGCCCGATCCGATCAGCCAGATCAGCATGGCGCTGCCGACGCTCTTGCTCTACGAGCTGTCGATCTGGTCGGTCCGCTCTGTGGAGCGCAAACGCCAGGCGGCGGAGGGCGCGAAGGCCGAAACGCCCGCCTGAGCGCTGGACGAATCCGCAATGGCCGGGTAGAGCATCACCGGCGGCCGCCGCAGGGCGAATTCCCAGAACGAGACGGACGGGCGGACCATGTTCGACGTGAAATGGATTCGGGACCATCCAGAGGCCTTCGACGCCGGATTGGCGAAGAGGGGGCTCGAGCCTCTGTCGGTCGAGGCGCTGAAGCTGGACGATGCACGGCGCGCCCATATCGTCCGGCTGCAGGAGATGCAGGAAAAGCGCAACGCCGCGTCGAAGGAAATCGGCCAGGCCAAGGCCAAGGGCGACGAGGCCAGGGCGAAGAGCCTGATCGACGAGGTCGCCAAGCTGAAGGCCGATATCCAGGCCGGCGAAGAGGAGGAGCGCCGCCTCACCGCCGCGCTCGACGATTTCCTCGCCACCGTGCCCAACCTGCCGCTCGACGAGGTGCCGGTGGGCGAGGACGAGTCCGCCAACGAGGTCGTCCACGTCGAAGGTTCTGCACCCAAGTTCGATTTTGAGCCGAAGCAGCATTTCGACATCGGCGAGGCGCTGGGGCTGATGGATTTCGAGACGGCGGCGAAGATTTCCGGCGCCCGCTTCGTCATCCTCAAGGGGGCGCTCGCCCGCATGGAACGGGCGATTGCCGCCTTCATGCTCGACCTGCACACGACCGAGTTCGGTTACACCGAGATTCTTCCCCCGGCGCTGGTGCGCGACAACGCCCTGTTCGGCACCGGGCAATTGCCGAAATTTGCCGACGATTTGTTCCCCACCACGAGTAGGCCCCGTACTTATGAGGATACCGTCCAGGATGCCCTGAAGTTGAGAAAGTTGATTGGGGATCGGACTACGGACGACGAATTCGCGGCTTTTCTGTTTGGAAAGCTGGAACCTCAACGCAAAGAAGAATTGGATGAGATCGTCGAAGGGACCGACCTATTTAATGACGAGAGAGTTCCGCTTTGGCTCATCCCCACCGCCGAGGTGCCGCTGACCAATTTGGTGCGCGAACAGATCGTCCCGGAGGTCGACCTGCCGATGCGGCTCACCGCCTGGACGCCCTGCTTCCGCGCCGAGGCCGGCGCCGCCGGCAAGGACACCCGCGGCATGATCCGCCAGCACCAGTTCTCCAAGGTCGAGTTGGTCTCCATCGTCGCGCCGGATCAATCGCTTGACGAGTTGGAGCGCATGCGCGGCTGCGCCGAGGAGGTCCTGAAGCGGCTCGGGCTGCACTACCGGACCGTCGTCCTGTCGACCGGCGACATGGGCTTTGCGGCGCAAAAGACCTACGACATCGAGGTCTGGCTGCCGGGCCAGAACGCCTACCGCGAGATTTCGAGCTGCTCGCTCTGCGGCGACTTCCAGGCGCGCCGCATGCAGGCACGCTACCGCCCGGCGGACGGCGGCCCGGTGCATCACGTGCACACTCTCAACGGCTCGGGGCTTGCCGTCGGCCGCACCCTGATTGCGATCCTGGAAAACTACCAGGAGGCCGACGGCGGCGTCATCGTGCCGGAGGCGCTTCGGCCCTATATGGGAGACCTGGAGCGCATCGAAGCGACAGCGCGTGAACGGTAGCAAAATGCGCATTCTGATCACCAATGACGACGGCATCCACGCGCCCGGCCTGACGGCGCTGGAAAATATCGCCCGGGCGCTCAGCGACGATGTCTGGGTGGTGGCGCCGGAGACCGATCAGAGCGGGGCCGCCCACTCGCTGAGCCTCAACGATCCCTTGCGCATCCGCGCCATCGCCGAGCGCCACCATGCGGTGCGCGGCACGCCGACCGACTGCGTCATCATGGCGGTGCGGCAGATCATTCCCGGCCCGCGGCCGGATCTCGTGCTCTCCGGCGTCAACCGCGGCTCCAACGTCGCCGACGACGTCACCTATTCCGGCACGGTGGCCGGCGCGGTCGAGGGGGCGCTGCTCGGCATCCCCTCCATGGCGCTGAGCCAGACCTATCAGTTCGGCTCGGCCGAGGCGCCGTGGCAGACGGCGGAGACGCTGGCGCCCGACCTGGTGCGGCGGCTCTACGAGCGCGGCTTTCCGGGCAACGTCTACCTCAACATCAACTTCCCCAACCTCGCGCCGAATGAGGTGCGCGGCACCGCGATCACCCGCCAGGGCAAGCGCGACCCCGACCTGATGAAGATCGCCGAGCGCAAGGACGGGCGCGGCAACCCCTATTACTGGATCGCCTTCGAGCGAAAGCGCTCGCAGCCGGACGAGGGCACCGACCTGTGGGCAATCTATGAGGGGCTGGTCTCGGTGACGCCGCTCTCGGTCGACCTGACCGATAAAGAAAGCTGCGATCGGCTCAGCGCGGTGCTAGAACAAAAGCCGGGCTGAGCCGGGGGCGGTTTTCATGAGCGGCACCACGCAAGACGACAGCGTCGACCCGCTGTCGGAGGACGACCGCATCCGCCGGATCCAATTGATCATGGCGTTGCGGGCGCGCGGCATCCGTTCGACCAAGGTGCTGGCGGCGATCGAGAAGACGCCGCGGCACCTGTTCGTCAACCCGGCCTTCCGCGCCCAGGCCTATGCCGACCAGTCGCTCCCCATCGAATGCGGCCAGACCGTCAGCCAGCCCTATGTCGTCGCCTATATGAGCGAGCTGTTGGAGATCGGCGACCGGCACAAGGTGCTGGAGGTGGGCACCGGCTCCGGATATCAGGCCGCCGTGCTGAGCCATCTGGCGCGCCGCGTCTATACCATCGAGCGCTACCGCACGCTCGCCAAGGAGGCCGAGGCGCGCTTCGAGGAGCTGAGGCTGACCAACGTCACGGCGATGGTCGGCGACGGCATCAAGGGATGGAAGGCGCAGGCGCCGTTCGACCGGATCATCGTCACCGCGGCGGCCAAGGACGTGCCGCCGGCGCTGCTCGCGCAGCTTTGCGACGGCGGCATCCTGGTGATGCCAGTCGGCTCGGCAAGCGGCGTCCAGCACATCGTCAAGGTCGTCCGCGCCGGCGACAAATACGAGCGCGAGACGCTCTTGCCGGTGCGCTTCGTGCCGCTGGTGCCGGGAAAGGCGCAGCAGCTCTGACGGATTGGGGCGACGCCTTGACCTCATTCTTCGAGACGCGGCTCCTTTGGTCCCTGTCGTGGCTTCGCCCCTCGCCGCCCAGTTTTCTTAGGTCCCGGTCGCGCCTGCGGCGCTCCCCGCCTCTTGTTGTCATCCCGGCCGCATCGAATTGCGGCGCCGTTCGCCTCGCGGGAGAGAAAGCACCCCCGTTTCACAATGTGATGAGGGGTTCACGGCGGGACTTGGGGGATTGGCCGGCCGGGTTTAGAATGGCTCTATAAGTCCGGCGCGGGGCTCAACCCCCTTCGGGGGGAAGCGGCAGGGGTGGCGCCCCTCGAGCCCTTCAATCCGGACCGCAGGGAGGGCCCGCGAGCAGGTCATGCTTGTCGTTTCCTACGATCCGCTGCTGGTCGCAGCCTCGATCCTCGTCGCCATCATGGCCTCGTTCACGGGGCTGAGGCTGGCGAGCGGGCTCAGGGGGATCGACGCCGGCGTGCGCAAGATGCACGTCGCGCGGGCGGCGCTGGCGCTCGGCGGCGGCATCTGGTCGATGCATTTCGTCGGCATGCTGGCGGTGCGCATCCCGGCAAGGATCGAATATGATGCCCTGTTAACCCTCGGCTCGGTGCTGATCGCCATCCTGATCACCGGCGTCGGCCTGGCGAATCTGCATTTCGGCGAGCGCACCCGGCGCAAGATCGCGCTTTCCGGCGTGCTGATCGGGCTCGGCATCGTGTCGATGCACTATGTCGGCATGTCGGCGATCAGGGGCAATTGCATCGTCACCTACGCGCCTGAGGGCTTCGTCATATCGACGGGGATAGCGGTCGGCGCCTCGACCTTCGCGCTCGGGCTCGCCTATCGCCGGCGCAGCCTGGCGCAGCTTGCGCTCAGCGCGGTGGTGCTCGGCATCACCATTTCGGCGATGCACTATTCGGCCATGGTTTATACCCACTTCGTGCCGGTGGAGAACATCGTCGCCATCGAGACGCCGGCGCTGTCGGATGGCTATCTGGCGCTGATCGTGGCGCTGGCCTCGTTCCTGATCTGCGGCCTGTTCCTGCTTTCCGCCATTCCGATCGAGAAGGCGGCCGGCGCGCCCCTCGGCGCGGCGCCGGCGCCGGCGGCAACCGGGCAGGCGAGCGTGGGCGCGGCCATTGCGCCAACGCCGCGGACGGCGCCCGGCATGGCAACCGGAAACGGCGGCTTCAGGGTTTCCAGGCTGCCCTATCAGCGCAACAATACGGTCTGCTTCATCGAGACGGAAAAGGTGCGCGCGGTGCGCGCCGACGGGCACTATACGCGGCTCGTCGACGAGAGCGCCGAGCTGTTCTGCCCGTGGCCGATCTCGCGCGTGGCCAGCGAATTGAAGAGCGCGCCGTTCATGCAGACCCACCGCAGCTACATCGTCAATTTGAAGCATGTCCAGGCCTTCGAGCGCGACAAGGACAAGGCGTTCTGCATCGTCGGTGGCGGTGGGGAGGCGCGCGACCGCATCCCGGTCAGCCGCCTGCACGTGTCCGACGTGCGCAAGGCGCTGGGGATCTAGACGGGCTGTCTTCTTCGAAAGAATCGCATTTCGCGCAGCTATTTCGCATTTCGTGAAATCGCGGCGCGTCTGGATAGTTCGCCGTCGCCCTTGAGCCCGGCCGGCCCCTAAGATCGCCGGCTTACATGAAGCTGGAGCAAGGCGCGTGGCGCGCGCGGCCCCCGCTCAAGAGGAGTTCGGCCGGCCCTGGAGCCGAGCCGGAGAGAAAATCGGCCCGCCTTGCGGCCGGGTCCTAAAGGGGAGGACGGTCGTTGATACCAGCGGCATTCGAATATCATCGGCCCGGCAGCGTGAAGGAAGCCGTCGCGCTGCTGGCGAAGCTCGGCGAGGAAGCCCATCTCGTCGCCGGCGGGCACAGCCTCATCCCGATGATGAAGTTGCGCATGGCGGCGCCTGAGCATCTCGTCGATCTGCGCGACATCGCCGATCTCAAGGGCATCAAGGAGGAGAGCGGCGCGCTCGTCATCGGCGCGCTGTCCACCCAGGAAGATGTGATCGGCTCGGACCTCTTGGCCAAGAAGTGCCCGATCCTGCGCGAGACGGCGCTGCAGATCTCCGACCCGCAGGTGCGCGCGGTCGGCACCCTCGGCGGCAATGTGGCGAACGGCGATCCCGGCAACGACATGCCGGCGGTGATGATGGCGCTTAATGCGCGCTTCGTGCTGCAGGGCGGCGGCAGCCGCGAGGTCGCGGCGCGCGAATTCTTTTTCGGGCCCTACGATACCGCGCGCGAGCACGGCGAGGTGCTCACCGCGATCCGCATCCCGACGCCGGCCGCCGGCCACGGCTACGCGTATATGAAGCAGAAGCGCAAGACCGGCGACTATGCGACGGCGGCCGCCGCCGTGGTGCTGACCATGTCGCGCGGCAAGTGCGACGGCGCCGCGATCGCGCTCACCAATGTCGGCGACACGGCGCTTTACGCCGAGGCGGCATCCGAAAGCCTGGTCGGCAGCGCGCTCGACGCTGCCGCCATAGACGAGGCGGCGCGGCTTGCCGAAGGGATCGCCGAGCCGGTCGCCGACGACCGCGGGCCGGCCGACTTCCGCACCAGGATCGCCGGCGTCATGGTGCGCCGCGCGATCGCCAGCGCCAAAGAGCGCGCGGCTTGAGGGGGCAGGCCATGAGCAAGATGCACGTCAAGATGACGGTCAACGGCAAGGAGGCAGAGGGTCTTGCCGAGCCGCGCATGCTGCTGATCCATTTCCTGCGCGAGGAACTGAACCTGACCGGCCCGCACATCGGCTGCGACACCAGCCATTGCGGCGCCTGCACCGTCGACCTCGACGGCAAGTCGGTGAAGTCCTGCACCATGTTCGCCGTGCAGGCGAACGGGGCGCAAATCGTCACCATCGAGGGCATCGCCCATGCCGACGGGACGCTGCACGCGCTGCAGGAGGCATTCCGCGAGCATCACGGCCTGCAATGCGGCTTCTGCACGCCGGGCATGATCACCCGGGCCTGGCGGCTGTTGCAGGAGAACCCGGACCCGAGCGAGAAGGAAATCCGCTTCGGCATTTCCGGCAATCTGTGCCGCTGCACCGGCTATCAGAACATCGTCAAGTCGATCCGCGCGGCAGCGGGCGAGCTTGGCGCCGTCAAGGAGGCTGCGGAATGAGCGCAGAGGTGGCAAGCGCCGAGGAGCGCACGGCGAAACTCGAAGGGCTGGGCTGCAAGCGCAAGCGGGTGGAGGATGCCCGCTTCACCCAGGGCAAGGGCCACTATGTCGACGACATCAAGCTGCCCGGCATGCTGCACGGCGACCTGGTGCGCTCGCCCTACGGCCATGCGCGCATCAAGTCGATCAACGCGGAAAAGGCGAAGGCCGTGCCCGGCGTGCTGGCGGTGATCACGGCAGCCGACCTCAAGCCGCTCAACCTGCACTACATGCCGACGCTCGCCGGCGACGTGCAGGCGGTGCTGGCGGAAGAAAAGGTGCTGTTCCAGAACCAGGAGGTCGCCTTCGTCGTCGCCACCGACCGCTATGCCGCCGCCGACGGCGTCGAGCTGGTCGAGGTCGACTATGAGGAGCTGACGCCTCTGGTCAACGCCTTCAAGGCGATGGATGCCGACGCGCCGGTGCTGCGCGAAGACCTCGCGGGCAAGAACGAGGGCGCCCACGGGCCGCGCAAGCACCACAACCACATCTTCACCTGGGAGGTGGGCGACAAAGAGGGCACCGAGGCGGCGATCAAGAAGGCCGACGTGGTGGCCGAGGAGCTGATCACCTATCAGCGCACCCATCCCTGTCCGATCGAGACCTGCGGCTGCGTCGCCTCGATGGACAAGATCAACGGCCACCTGACCGTGTGGGGCACCTTCCAGGCGCCGCACGCGGTGCGCACCGTCGCCTCGCTGATCTCCAACCTCCCGGAGCACAAGATCCGCATCGTCTCGCCGGACATCGGCGGC